>NZ_QLYT01000044.1:0-114221 GCF_003269305.1 Paenibacillus sp. MDMC362 | reverse complement strand
TAACGCGGTGTCGTGTTGAATTAAATGTACAAAAAATAGCTGTCGAGACTTTCTCGCACAAACAAAACTGCCGGGCACTAAGCCCGGCAGTTTTGTTTGTGCGAGAAGGGTTTATCCTTATTATTTCGTACGCCCATAATGCTTTCCGTAAGAGAGAACCTTATGGTACAGACTCCGATCCTTTAACGTTTTGAGCGGATAAATTTGCGGTCTGGTGTTCACCTCGAGAATCCATGGTCTGCCATTGGAGTCCACAGCTACATCGAGTCCCAGCTCTTTGAAACCGCGATAATGGCGGTCAAAGTTTTTGCCAACGGCCACGCCAAGTCCTTTGAGTTCGGACTCCAGCTGCTGGGTAAAGGCCGAGTTGAAATTAGTGCCCTTCATCGTTTTACGGAACGTTCCAATGGTGCCGCCCTGATTATAATTGGTTGCGACTTTGTTAGGGTTGCCGACTTTGGTGAATAAGGCGGTACTCACCCAGGCTCCCTGACTAGTCTTCTGGACCATTACCCGGATATCGAATGGCTTGCCATTACTTTTGGCCAACTGAATTCCTTTTTGCAGCAGGTAGGGTCTGCTCCCGGCAAAGCGATTCAGATCACGGTACAATTGAGATGAGCTGGAGTACGACGTTTTCTTGGTATTCAGCTGGCTTTGGTAGCCCCCGTCCGTTTTGCGGATTCGGACGATGTTTACACCACCTGAACCATCCGTAGGTTTGAAGAAAACCGTGGTGTATTCCGCCAGCATAGCGTTCAGGTTTTTTTTGCTGAACGGCAGTGTGTGCGGTACGTATTGTCTGAAATAAGAATCTTCGTTTAACCATTTTGTTTTCTTCCATTTGCTTTTGATGGTACTGCTTTTATATTTCATAGTTAAGAGGCTCACCTCTCTCTTTTTTGTTCAGCATATGCCGAAAAAGTAGAGCAAGCCTCCACGTTGGCCTTGAACCAAGCTATGTACTTGAAAAAAATTTTTTATCGAAAATAATATGATGATAAATAAGACTGCTGTGACTAGATTGAACAGGGAAAATACTCTACTATAATCAAATAGATCTGATTTAGAAGGAGAGAATTTCCAGGTGCGAAGTCCACTCATTGCTTACTGTCTTTCCAAGAAAGCTGCAACCGAAGACTATCCGTTCGGACCGCTTCCGATCGTCATGAAAGTCGGGGGCAAAATGTTTGCCCTGATTACCATAACGGCAGGAGAGAAGGTCAGCCATATATCCCTGAAATGCGATCCGGTGATCGCAGAGAATTTGCGTCAGCAGCATGACGCGGTGCAGCCCGGATATCATCTCAACAAGAAACATTGGAATACGGTTGCCGTGGATGGTTCCTTAACGGAAGCGGACCTGCACGATATGATTGATCATTCCTATGATTTGGTGCTCAAGAGCTTACCGAAAGCTCAGCGCGTTGCAATCGCTCAGCGGCTGGTCTAAAGCCTGCTGAAATGAATCATCGCCCTGTGGCAGAGTGGAGGCAGGAAAACGTCCATTTGCCAGAGGGCGATGATTAGCTGATACCATTAAACCTGTTCCAACCTATCTTCAGGAAGGTTTCGTATCAGAATGGTCTCATTCCCAACGTATCTACCTTCTCTCCGGTAATATCAACGCCCATACGGCTTGTAATATCGCGGTAATGGCCGGCGCGCCGCTGCACCGGGCTGCCCTCGGTTTCACCGAGGTTGGCTTCCAGTCCGTTCAAGACCATCACGGTCGTACCGAAGCCGGGATCGCCCAGCCCTCTGAACTTCTCGAGCGGGGAAGGCTTCCATCTGCCAACCATGACGTCGTGGGCGGAAGGCTTCGGGTCTTGCGGCGTCATCCAGAACAAGATGGCGGTCATGTAGCCGATCTTACCGTCAGCGGCAACGATCTCCGGATGGTCCAGCAGCACGCTTTTGTCTCCATAGATGATGGAACTGAACAGGCCGTAGTTAAAGTTCCAGCTGAGCATGATCGGTCCCCGTCCATAATAGCGTTTGCCTGGTGTTCCGGGATATAGCTCAGCACTGGCAGGATCGACGAAGGCGTCTTTATTAACGCCAGTCCGGCCGGCGATGTTCTCGTTCCAGAACAAACCCCAGCGGAGCGGTCCTCCCGGGGCGGTAGCCCAGCCTCCGCCCGTCTCGTGGGACAGATTGGCGAGGAAGGCTGCCAGTTCGCGCTTACGGTCCTTCTTGAACCCTTCCTTTAGGAAAGTGCCGCCATCAATGATAACGGTTTCAGTCGTTTTGTTAAGGTTCTCAGCCGAATGGAAGTCAGCTGAACGGACAACGAGTGTTTCAACGCGGGCGTCCTTGTCTAATCGGTAAATCTCCTGTGCGGAACGAGTTCCTTGCCGCGTGCTGATCTTGATCTTGAGATTGGAGACCTCCGCGACCGCGTTGATGAGATTATCGTATGAGAAATAGTCCGTCTGATCGGCTTTGAAGTATTCTTTGCCACGGGCGACATTAAACCATTCCGCCGAACCTAGCCGGTAAGGGAACAACGCCTCGAAGTCATCCACCGATAGCAGCGCTTTAACGGCTGCGATCGCCTTCTCCGGTGTGTAATCCGGATCAAGGCCGTCCCAGTTCTGGTCAATCTCCTTGCGGCTGATCAGCCTGTGCTCCCCGATCGCCAGGGAATCGATTGGATTCTCCGCGATTTGTGCTGGGACCGAGGCGCCGGATCTTGTGCTGGCTGCCGAATGAGTGGAAGATGCATCGGTTTGGGGCGCTTCATCGGCTGCAAAGGCATGAAGCGGGGGCATGAAGAGGGCAGCGCCGAGGGCTGCAATCATACTTCGCTGGACCATCTTGCGAGATAACGGATATTTCCATACGGTCATACACATTCTCCTCTGCATCATTGGGATTGGATTACACTGCCATCCTATATACGGTATGTTAGTAAAAACATTATAATGTTATTATGTATTTGATTCTATGAATCTATGATTCTATGGAAAGGATGCTTCGCTTCATTTTGTTCTGTTGGTATGCGTTATTTCATATATATTAGAGATTCATCATCTTTTAGACGAAGAAGGGTTAACTGACATGAGTTTATTTGTTCGCGAAAAAGGGTTCTACAAAAGTTTTTTCTGGCTTACGCTTGTCATCGGGATGCAGAACCTGATATCGGTCGGCGTGAATTTGTCGGACAACGTCATGCTGGGAGGATACAGTGAATCGGCGCTATCGGGCGTTGCCCTCGCGAACCAGATCCAATTCCTGCTGCACATGCTGGTTTTGGGCGTATGCGAAGGATTGGTCATCATGTCATCCAGATTCTGGGGAGCGAAAGATTTAGGCTCCATCAAAAAAGCGGCAAGCATCGGCATGCGCATGGCAATCTTCCTCAGTATTGTGTTATGGATAATCGTGTTCTTTTTCCCGCATGAGGTATTGTCTTTGTTTACGAAGGAAGAGAATGTCATCGCCGCCGGCGTGGATTATTTACGAATCATCTGTTTCTCTTATATCTTCTTTGCCGTCACCAATTCCTTGCTGGCTTCCTTGCGAAGCGTGGAAACGGTAAAAATCGGCTTTGTGGTATCGTTATCGACCTTGATAATCAACATCTGCCTGAACTATATCCTTATCTACGGTTATTTGGGTTTTCCTGAACTGGGCGTGGCCGGATCGGCTATCGCCACCCTGACGGCAAGAATCCTTGAATGCTTGATCGTGATCGTTTATATTAAGCGGTTCGACCGTAAAATCTTGTTAAAAATGCAGGATTTCCTGCAGTTCAATATGGAGCTCTTCAAACAGTACATTCGCGTAGGCTCCCCGATTCTGATGTCCAACACGATATGGGGGCTTGCCATGGCGGCACAAACCGCCATCCTGGGGCATATGGGAGAATCGGCGATCGCCGCCAACAGCATTGCCACAACGATTTTCCAGATGGTGACAGTCATCGTATACGCTTCGGCCAGTGCAACGGCTGTGCTGATTGGGAAGACCATCGGAGAAGGTTTAATGGACAAAATCATATCCTATGCCAAAACGCTGCAGATTCTGTATATCCTTCTTGGTTTGCTGACGGGCGCCGTGCTGTTTGTGATTAAGGATTTCGTGCTGGGCTTTTACTCCATCTCCGATGAGGCGAAGACACTCGCGCTGCATTTCATGACGGTGTTGTCGATCACCGTGGTCGGAACGGCTTATCAGATGCCGGCATTGACGGGCATTGTGCGAAGCGGGGGAGACACCCGCTTTGTGCTCTATAATGATTTGATTTTTATGTGGCTGATCGTGCTGCCATCATCGGCATTATGCGCGTTTGTGTTCCATTTATCACCGCTCGCCATATTCATTTGCTTGAAGTCCGATCAGATTCTGAAGTGTTTTGTGGCGATCGTGAAGGTCAACCGATTCAAGTGGATACGATCCTTCAGCTCATGATGGAGTCTTGAGGAAGATCGTACTGCTAAATAGAAATCAAGGTTTAAAAGGATGCCATTCAGGCATTCTTTTTTTTGCAGGTATGTTTGTAGGATACCGAGAATTTGAAAATAATGCGTTTTCATCCTGCTCGTTGTCGAAAACGTTTGATCAAATGTTGGCAAATTCCGAACATTATCGACATTTGGACAAGGTAATGTTCTGTGATATCCGCAGTTTTCCACCAAATTTTTGCTAAAAAACACATTAAACTACATAAAACGCTAAAATTTTTGTTTTGACATCTGCTTGTCTATACCATAGGATAATAGTATAAAAAGTGCCCAATTAGGAGGATAAGGTCAGGAAATGAAAAAGACATGGTCAATTCTATTAACACTCGTATTATCCGTTGGATTGCTTGCAGGTTGCGGCAATAATGATAAGTCTACTGACAGTGGTGCAGCTAATGGCGGTTCTGAAGGATCTCAAGATAAGAAACGCATTGCCCTTGTTCTCCCCGAGAAGATCGGCGTGAATCCTTTCTTTGCATTGATGGACGAAGGATTGCAGAAGGCTGCTGCCGATTTCAATGTCGAAGTGAAGACGATTGAATCGACAGACCCGGCTTCGATTGAGCAAAATCTGCGTACGGCGGTTGCCGAAAAATATGATTTGATTATTACATCCACCTTCCAGATGGAAGATGCACTGAAGAAGGTTGCACCGGAGAATCCGGACGTGCCTTTTGCCATTATTGATACGGTAGTGGATTTGCCGAATGTCCGCAGCGTCGGATTCCGCGAACATGAAGCTGCTTACCTTCTTGGGGCGGCTGCCGGATTGGCAACCAAGACGAACAAGATCGGTAACGTTGTGGCCAACGACATTCCGATTATGCACAAATACATGACCGGCTTTGAGGAAGGCGCGAAATCGGTCAATTCGAATATTGAAATTTTCGTTAACTTCGTTGGTGGATTCGACGACCCGGCTAAGGCGAAGGAACTTGCGCTTCTGCAGAACTCCAAGGGTGCGGATTTCGTAGCGGGTATGTCCGCTGTAGGCGATCTGGGCGTGTTCGAAGCAGCGAAAGAAAAAGGCTTCTTCACTTCCGGACAAGATACGGACAACACGGAGCCTGAGCATGTGGTGCTTGCGCAATTGAAAGGTACAGACGCTGTTGTGTACGAAACGGTTAAAGATTTTGCAGAGGGTAAATATACTTTCGATATTCGTGACTACGGTCTGAAAGAAGGCGCTGTAGGTCTCACTTACGTTACGCATGAGAGCAAAACGCCGCTTAACCCATTCATTGGACAAGACATCGTGGATCAGCTTAAGGTGATTTCCGACGATATTATCGCCGGAAAGATTAAAGTAACCAACGCATTGGAACAAAATTAGTTCTCACCTGGACCGGCTGCACATGAGCAGTCGGTCTTTCATTCAGAAGCGAAAGGAAGGCATGACTCGATGCTACTCCAGATGGACAATATTACGAAAAAGTATGGCGAGTTTAGCGCAAACCGCGGCATTGATTTTTCGCTGCGCGCGGGTGAGGTTCATGCGATTGTCGGGGAGAATGGTGCAGGCAAAACGACGCTGATGCGGATATTGTACGGGATGGAGCAGCCAACCTCGGGTACGATTCGGCTGAATGGCAAGGAAGTGTCGTTTGCAAGCCCGCTTGACGCGATCCAAGGCGGAATCGGCATGGTGCACCAGCACTTCATGCTGTTTCCTACGTTTACAATCGCTGAGAATATCGTGATCGGCAATGAGCCGGGATCAGGTGCCAGGTTTGACCGCAAGCAAGCCGTGAAGATTGTTGAGGCTCTCTGTGATCAATATGGCATGAAGGTGGATCCCCGCGCAATCGTAAGCAGCAGCGCGCCTGGCGTGCAGCAGCGGGTTGAAATATTGAAGGTGCTGTATCAAGGCGCCGAGATCATTATATTGGATGAGCCGACAGGCGTGTTGACGCCGCTTGAGGTGCAGGAACTCCTGGATGCCATTAAACAGCTCTCCAAACAGGGAAAGAGCTTTATTCTGATCAGTCATAAGCTGAACGAAGTTCTTGATGTGGCTGATCGCATCACGGTGCTCCGTGACGGTGCCGTCACAGGCGTGGTGGAGAAGGGGAATACCGATGCCCATGAGCTTTCCCGTCTCATGGTCGGCCGTGAACTCATGGAGCTGGACCGTAAGCCGGTCACGCCGGGCGAGAAGGTGCTGGAAGTATCGGATGTTTCAATCCGCGGTACGAAAGGAAAGCCGATTCTGGACGGCATCAATATGGATGTCCGTGCGGGTGAGGTTGTCGGGATTGCCGGTATTTCCGGCAACGGGCAGTCCGAACTGCTTCAGGTGATCTCCGGTCTATCTCAGCCGGACAGCGGGCGGATTGCCGTCTCGGGCAAGGACGTAACCGGCATGTCGACAAGAGAAATACGGGAGCAGGGATTAGCTCATATTCCCGAGGATCGGTATGTGTGGGGTGCTAATCGAACGGCAACCGTTATGGATACCGGGCTTATGGGTCACCATCGCCGCTTGCAGAAGGGCGGCTTCCTCAATCTGAAGGACATTCGTAAGCTGGTTTCCGGATGGGTTCAGAAGTTCTCGATCAAGACGGGCTCCCTGGAGACCAGCACGCAGTATTTATCCGGCGGCAATCTGCAGAAGCTGATCGTCGCACGGGAACTGGAGCAGGGAACTCCGTTCCTGATCGCAGCCGAACCGACGCGCGGCGTTGATATCGGTGCCATGGAGACGATTCATGGCGAACTGCTTAAGCGGCGCGAAGAGGGCACGGGAATTCTGCTCGTATCGTCGGAATTAACGGAAATCTTGAAGCTGTCCGACCGCATTCTGGTTATGTTTGAAGGCCGGATTGCGGGCGAGCTGTCGGCGAAGGAAGCGACAGAGGAGAAATTGGGACTGCTGATGGCGGGAGGAATCTTGTAATGAATAAATGGACAAAATTTACGCTTCCGCTGCTCCAGCCGATCGCCGCCATCATGGTGGGGCTGCTCGCCGGTGCCATTGCCATCATGATTGCCGGCGGCGATATCCTGCAGACTTACGCGGAGATGTGGAAGGGTGCCTTCGGCGGCATGTATTTCTTCACGAATACGCTGTCCCGGGCGACCCCGATCATTCTGATCGGTCTGGGTGCGGCGTTTGCCTTCCGTGCAGGTTTCTTTAACCTTGGCGCGGAAGGTCAGATGGTGTTTGGCGCACTCGCTGCCGCATTGGTCGGATTGTACATGCCGGGTCCCGGCTGGCTGGTGTGCATCGTTGCGATTCTTGCCGGTGTTATCGCAGGCGGATTATGGTCGGTGATGGCCGGTTATTTTGATGCCCGGTTCCGGGTGAACCTGCTGATCTCCACGCTGCTGCTGAACTATGTGGCGGTATTGTTTGCAGGCTATCTGGTTGCCTATCCGCTGAAAGACCGTTCGGGCTCGGCTGCGATGGCTCAATCCGAAATGCTGGATAACAGCGTGTGGCTGCCAAAGCTGATTTCCGGCATGCCGCTGCATGTAGGATTTGTGCTCGCTGTGCTGGCTGCGTTGATTATATTCGTTCTGCTGAAGCGCTCCGTGATTGGTTACGAGGTGCGGATGCTTGGCGGCAACCCGCTGTTTGCCCTGTTTGGGGGCGTTAAACGCGGTCCCATGATGCTTGGGGCCATGTTCTTCAGCGGCGGCTTGGCCGGACTTGGCGGCGCCGTTGAAATTCTGGGCTCCCAGTATCGTTATATCGATGGTGCATTATCTACGGCCGACTATGCTTGGACGGGCATTATGGCTGCATTGTTGGCAGGATCGCATCCGATCGGCACGCTGATTGCATCGATCTTTTTGGCCGCGCTGCAGACAGGCGGTATGGGCGTGGAACGGAATACGGAAGTGCCGCTTGAGGTAGGAGCGATCATCCAAGCCGTTCTGATTCTCTTTATCTCCGCCCGATTCACATACAGCTTCCTGAAGCGCAGAAAGGGGAACAAATCCGATGGAACAGCTGTTTGATCTTGCTTTAATCAACTCGGCCCTCCGCGTGCTCACTCCGATCTTGCTTGCGGCCCTCGGCGGTGCCCTGTGTTCGCGCGTCGGATTGTTCAATGTCGGCCTGGAAGGCTTTATGCTGCTCGGAGCTTTCTCTGCCGTGGTGGGGAACCACTTCTTCGGCAACGTCTTTTATGCGATATTGTTCGCGATTGCGATCGTTTCGATTTTTTCTTTTATATTTGCTTATCTCAGCATCAATCTGCAGGCGAACGTCATTGTGGTCGGTATCGCGATGAATGCGTTGGCTGCGGGATTGACCACGTTTAGTTTACGGGCTATTTTTGATGTTAAAGGCGCATTTTATGATAATACGATGGTCGGGCTGCCGAAATGGAACATTCCGATTATCGAGGATATTCCGGTGCTCGGTCCCATTCTGGCCGGCCTGACGCCGCTTGTCTATCTGTCGTTTTTGATTGCGGGCCTCATGTGGTATTATTTCTATCGCACGAAGAACGGCTTCCGGTTCTTGGCTGCCGGCGAAAATCCGCTCGCTGCCAAAAGCGTGGGCATTCGTGTAAGACGGTATCAGTATGGAGCCGTGCTGGCGAGCGGCGTGTTATGTGCACTTGCCGGCGCGCAGCTGTCGCTTGGGCAAGTGACGATGTTTACGGAAGGCATGACGGCCGGACGCGGCTTTATCGCGCTCGTCGCCACGATGCTGGGCCAATCGGGTCCGCTTGGGGTAACGGCGGCAAGCCTGTTGTTTGGCTTTATGGATGCACTCAGCATCCGGTTCCAGGGGTTGGCGCTGCCAACGCATTTTACGCAGATGCTGCCTTATGTCGTAACGATTCTGGCGATGTTCTTCTTTAAGGACAAAAGCTTCCAGCAGGATGCGCTGAAGCAGGGATCCAGCTCCAGATAGGCGCGTATGCCGCGCCGCGACGACCTGTGATTGAAGTCATCCAAACGATAAGCGGATGCGACAGCGATCAAGCGTAAAGGAGATGAACTTGGTGCACAAAAAGGCAGAACGATTGAAAAAAATGAAGCCGGTGGCGGTGAGCAACCTGACTGAGGAGCAGCGTGCCAAGCTGCCGCCGGGGCAGACGCTGACCGAGAAGTTCCCCATTTTGCACGAGGGGGAGGTTCCTCATTACGACATGTCGGAATGGACGCTCAAGGTGTTCGGGGAAGTCGAAGAGGAACGGACGTTTTCTTATGAAGATATATTGGCGATGCCAACGGTGACCGTGAACGCGGACATCCACTGCGTTACCCGCTGGTCCAAATTCGATACGGTATGGGAGGGGATCCTGTTCCGGGATTTCCTGGCGGGGCTGAAGATCAAGCCGGATGCCAAATTCGTCATGTTTCATGCCGATCCCGATTACGATACGAATGTACCCATCGAGGATTTGCTTAAGGACGATGTGCTGCTGGCCTATCGCTTTAACGGCGAGCCGCTTACGGACAAGCATGGATGGCCGCTGCGTACGGTTGTACCGCATCGCTATTTCTGGAAGAGCGCCAAATGGCTGCGCGGCATCGAGTTTATGAAGGAAGACCGTCCGGGCTTCTGGGAACGAAACGGCTTCCACAATGAAGCGGATCCGTTCAAGGAAGAGCGGTTTAGCGGCGAGGCGCTGGATATACCTGAAGATGAATGGACACATAAGGAGTTTGACTAATATGTTGATGCCTATTTTGCAAGTAAACTCAGAGGATATACCGGAATTTGTGATCGTTTGCGGCGATCCCAAGCGTGCGGAGACCATTTCCCGCAAGCTTACAAACGCGCGCGAGCTCGCGTTCAGCCGCGAGTACCGCACCTTCGTGGGAACGTATGAAGGCGTTGAACTCGCGGTAACCAGCCACGGCGTCGGATGTCCGGGAGCTGCGGTTTGTTTCGAGGAACTGATCCGCGCGGGGGCGAAGACATTGATTCGCGTCGGCACGGCCGGGTCTTATCGGGCGGATACCCCCGCGGGAAGCCTTGTTGTCAGCACGGCTGCGATCCGCACGGATGGCCTGACGAAACAGCTCGTGCCGGACGGCTTTCCAGCGGTTGCAGACAGTCAGGTAGCGGAGGCGCTGTACAAATCCGCGGTTGCAATTGGCGCAGGCGTGGTGCGCAAGGGGATTACCGTCACGCTGGACGTGTTCTTTAACGGCGTTGAAGAAGTACCGCACCAGAAGTATAAAGCAGCGGGAGCGCTCGGCGTTGAGATGGAAATTGCGGCACTGTACGTCGTTGCGGCGATCCGCGGCGTTCGCGCCGGCGCGATTGTCGCTATGGACGGTTTTGCCGACGCCGATCTCGCGGCTGAGTACGACCCGAACACGAATGTGGTTGCCGACGCGGTGGAACGCGAAATTAACACGGCCTTGCAGGCTGTGGTGAAGCTGGCGAAGCAGGGTTAGTAAGGGGTAAGAAAGCCGGGTTTCCTGAGCGTAAGCTGCAGGAGACCCGGCTTTTTATTTTGCGTGAGATGAATTCGGGGAGTATCAGGAACTTGCAGCTGCAAATCCACACTCATACCCATCTTTACTGTTTGGACGGCTGGACCGTGAAGAAGGGAACCCTCTCAATACCCACAGCTCGAACATAAGTGAATAGTTGCCCTTTATGGTGGATTTCGTGGTCGACCATGTTGCTCAGCCACACTTTTCCTGGGGCAACGAACCCGTTAAAGTCCAGCGGCTGTTCCAGCAGGATGTCGGACAATTCATTAAAAACCGCTGTAGTCGATTCCGTCGAAGTGTGCACGATATTTCTAATGTCATCGATGGTTTCGAATTCGGTGGAAATAGAGGGTGGAGAGAACGAGCCTTTTACAATGGAGCGCAGGAACATGTCTGAGGACGCCGCAATATGAACTGCTAATGCGCCCAAGGTATAGGCGTTCTCCCACGGTTTATAATCCAAATGCTCGTTCTGAACGTCCTGCAGCAGATGAAGCAAGACCGTACGGTGTTTATGCCATCGTTCGAATAGCTGTTGACCTTCATGACTCATGATTTGTCCTCCTTGATCGATCACAGAATAAATGTCTTGAATGATGCGACTTAATTTGCGGTCCATAAAACAGTTCGATAAGAAATAGCGGATTCCTTCCCTACGCGTTAAGCTATAGCCCGATGTTGAATTTAATAATTTTGGAAAAAGCAGTTGCAAAAGTAAAGCGTACCGTATATACTGAGTTTAATTAGTGATTGGTCAATCAATAATGGATCGAAATGAAAGAAAGGAGGGGAAGAAATGGCTAGAGCGTCAACCTCTGCGAATCGGCGCAATGATATCGTGGCGGCAGCCATCGAAGTGTTTGCAGAAATCGGGTATTATCGCGCGACCACGGCTCAGGTTGCCGAACGGGCAGCGATATCCCAGCCTTACGTCTATCGGTTCTTTACCAAGGAGTCGCTGCTTGTGGAATCGCTGGCTGTTTCCTGGGAGCGCATTGTGAAGGCATTCCAAGCGGTGATCGAATCCGCTTCGCCAGAGAATCTGGAGTTGGGTTTGATTCAGGCATACGAAGGGATTGTGCAATCGCATCGCAGCGAGATCCTGCTTCAGATGCAGGCGCAGACGATTCAGGAAGCGCCCATCCGCGAAGCGATGCAGCAGGGAATGAATGAGGTGAAGGATCTCGTGGAGAATGCCTTTGTGCGAGCGGGATTTGAGGATGCCGACAAGAAAACCTCCGATTTTCTGGCCCGGGGCATGCTGTGCAATGTAGCTATGGCGATGGATATGCCGAATATGATGCCCATAAGATAGAGCATGCCATGGCGCGCTCTGAAGTGCCTCACCGCGTACCTCAAGGCTGGTGCGCGGCGGGATAGGGGCACTTTTTTATAAATTATTATAATTGATCAATCAATAACAGATTACTCGTTGACTCTTTAAAGGAGGTGAATCCAATTTGGCTAAACTTCAGCTCAAATTTATGGACGGTTTCTTGGTAGCGGTTATGCTGGTAAGTGTGCTTAGCTGGTGGGACTGAGCCATCAGGGAAGATGAATGATTAGGTTAAATGAAAACAATAAGGAGGAATGAAGTATGAAGGAAGAAATACATTCGATATGGTTTTCCAGGCACACGGTCTTGCTCGGTGTAATAGCCACTCTGCTGGTGTTGTTCTCCATGTGGGATTAATTATAGGTAAACACGCTGACTGCGTAGACGGTTGGCGTGTTTTTTTATGGGCACGAAAAAAATTTCAAGACTATCCATCAGTTTCTTTTGCCCAAACGTTATATTAACAGAAAAGACAAAACGAAAAGTGAGAGGTTGGCTAATGCAGGTATGTGATCTCTATGAAAATCTGAAGGACGATGTCCAGCGTTATGCCAAATCCATCGCCAAGCATGCTTACGAAGCGGACGATCTGGTCCAGGATGCCTTTATGAAGGCCATCAAGGAGCCGAACCTGGCAGCTCTGCCCATTCACAAGCAGAAGGCCTGGTTCTTCAGAGTCGTCAAAAATCGCATGATCGATATTAGCCGCCAGGAGAAGCGGCTCGTATCGTGGGAGGATGACCTGGACGTCGCCGAGCTCCCCGTTTCAAGCCGCAATATAGAAATGACGGAATGGCTCGCCCGTTTGCCGCAATCGCAGAGCGACATCGTGTTTAAGCGATTTTGGCTCGGAATGTCCAGCCAGGAAATCGGCGAGCAGCTGGGCATGCCGGCAGCCACCGTTCGGTACAAATTGCAAACCGCCATCAAAAAATTGAGAAAACTATGGGAGGAAGATATGAAATGAGCAAAATCATTGAAAATGTGGGAATGTTGGATCTTACGCAGGCAACGGAGGAAACCGTAACAAGCATCGAACGGATCGGTAACGTAGGTCTTGTGATATACCGGGCAGAGACGGCACACCTGCTCACGCTGTTGAAAAACACAGGCAATATTGGCAAGACGATTGAAATTCCCGAGGGACACCGTTATTACAGCGGCACGCTGCGGCTGGACGAGGAATATTTCCGGCTCTTGGAGCAGCCGGATCGCGTCTTCGTTAACGGTACGGTCATCATCGATAAAGGAGTATCCCTCGAAGCATTCCAGAGTGGGACGCTGCACCTGGTGGTCAACGGCGAGGTCTACGCTCCCCGGCATCTGGCCGCTGCCGTTACCTCTGCACTCCTCAAAGTGGGAGGCGCCAGCGCGGAGATTCACGCTTACGATTACGAACCCAGGTTCGAGTCCGGGAAAGTGCAGTTGAACAATGCATACCTTTCCTCGAGCAGCGAGCCTATGGAGCTGGTCCTGAACGGCATGGTTCACTTGGATAAGGAGCTGGATATGGAGCAGTTCAAGGCCCGGATTGAAAGGATTCAAGTTAACGGCAAGGCGATTATCCATGAACATCAATCCCCATATTTCTACGAAAAGTTGAAAACGATAAACGGCTTGGTCGAGGTGATCCCGACAGGGTTCGAATATGTAACCAAACCGTTAAGGCTAAACGCAAGAACCGTTCGGCGCTTTAAAGATCATAAGCTCTACACGAAAAAGCCGCTCATTCTCGAGGCAGACGTGACTCGGGACGCCTTCAGCCAGGCCGTGTCGGAGATACAATCAACTTCGTTTATCATTTGCGGTGAAGAGATCGAGGACCTGGTTTGGGAGCGCTGCCCTAACCTGAATACCGAAATCGTAAGTTACGGGCGGCTGTTCGTGTTCATCAGCGGCGAGGAGACCTGGTCAAAGGATCAGCTGGCGGCTTTGGGGCAGGCTGCGAACTTCATCGTTGACGGGACGCTGACCTTTGACGATGACGTCACCGAGGAAGATATTAAGGCCTCGGTGTCCTCCCTGGATCTTTTTGGCGAAGTCGTTGTAGGGGAAAAAAGAATTAAAGGCATTTTGTACCCTTACCTTCGGGTAAACAATGGAAGTATTATAGTGAAGGGGACGGAAGAGGAGCTTGCAGGTATTGGTAATGTCGGAATGTTGTCGCTATAAAAAGAAATGAGGAATGAAACCATGAATATCAATAATGAAGATATTGCCAAACAGCATGTTCGCGATCTCCGTCAGGAACTGGAACGATGCCGGATGGCAACGAAATGGCGCGCTAAACGCAATGAAGCGATCCACGCCGCAGCGGCTGCACGTACAGTCGAAGGAAAGTGGAAGTCGCTGCTTGAAACCATCATCATGATGGGAAGAAGAATGCTTTAATCGGTGAGCCGATTCGGGCACCAAACGAAATTAAACGAATCGTCGACGCGGTAAACGTCGGCGATTTTTATTTTTTTACCTACCGATAGTTAAAAAATATTGACGCATTATATCTTGTGATTTAAAATTCTACCTATCGGTAGTTAAAAAAAGGAGTGGAATTATAGTTGAAAAAGAAAGACTTGACCTCGCAGCAAATCGTTGAGGCCGCCATCGGATTGTTTGCGTTTCATGGCATTGAGAAGACCAGTCTCGCGATGATTGCCGGCGAGGTGGGCATTACGAAACCGTCGATCTACTACCATTTTGCATCCAAGGATGAACTGGTGGAACGCGTCTTTGATTATATGTTCAGCGATTATCATTTCGATCATTATTTCTCCCTGGCCGAAATGAACGAGCGTAACTTCGCGGAGAAGCTGTATCAAGGGGGATTGCGTATGTTTCCGGAGGAGGAAGAGGCTTTTGTGCCGATGATGCGCTTATTGAGCGAGTTCATGCTGACCGCAAGCCGGAGTGCCAATTACGGCCAGCGGGTGATCGCCATGCAGCAATCGTTCCTGGACGGCTTTCGGGAACTGATGCGGTTAGGCGCAGACTTCGGGATCATTGAGCGGCAAAAGGCAGATTCCAAGGCGTATGTGCTGGCACTGGTCATTGATAATATCACGAGTTATATGATGATGGATATTCGATTGGATTACCAAGCGATATGGAGGGAAGCGGTGAACAGTATCCTTAGGAAAGGAGCGGATACCCTTGAATAACGGGATGGAATACAGTGATCTCGGATTATCCTGGGCAGACCGAATGCTGGTCTGGGCGGTGCCGCCTTTATTAGGCGCGGTGGTCGGCTGGTTCCTGCCTGCGATTGCGGATTGGGCAACGGGTCAGGCTTGGGTGCCTTTTCAAGGACCGCTGGAGTTAATCACAGCCATACAGGGACCTTGGATCGTCATCGTAACCGCTGTTCTGGGCCTGCTTGCGGGCATGGTGCTCTCCCACATTGCCATTAAAGAAAGTCTTGCCGTTCGACTATCGGATAAGGAGATTACACTCCGCATTCGTGAAGCTGAAAGAACCTTTGCGAGAGAAGAGGTTTCAGCGGTCTTTCTGGATGGCAAGCAGCTTGTCCTGCTGGGCACGGAGGGGCAGGAGCTCTATCGGGAGAAACCGGAAGCCAAGCGGGATGCAGTGGCTGAAGCCTTCAAACGGCACGGTTACTCCTGGAGAGACCAAGATCCGTTCGCCGAGGAATACATCAGATGGGTTGCTGATTCGCCGGAACTGACGCCTGCCATGAACGCGCTTTTCCTCGCACGGGAAAAGGCGATGGAGAACGAGGATAAAGAGGATGCAGCCGATCTGCGCCGGGAACTTTCGAAGCTGGGCATTACGGTGCGGGATGACGGAAAAAAACAGTATTGGAGGCAGCATGGCCTGAGGCCATAGCACCTCAGCAGCTATAGCAGGCAAAGCCATCATAGCGACATAATGGCTCACTATATACAGGAAACGTATAATCCCGGCTGAACGACAAGCGGTTCATTCAGATGGCAGTAGTCGCCAGGCTAAATCAGATGATCGCCATTGTCAGCCATAAACCGATGATGCGATCATCTGCGTTTTTATAGAATCTTCGCGTCGCTTCGGTTTGTCTTACATTTTGTCCCCCTTCTTATCGAACAAAATGACACCTCTCCCGCTCAGTTAAGCATACGGCAAACAATATCCCTCTAACGGCAAGACATCCGGCAGTCCTCTCTTCCCATGAGAAGTTTTACAATGAAAGCGATACTTCAGCGAAGGAGATGTCTTATGAATTTTGATCTGAATATCGTACCCTTCAGCCGTAGAGAGTCCTTCTTGGCAATTTCCCTTCTGCCCGCGGCAAAGGATCGCAGACCAGGACTATACCTGCGAACCGTCCGCGGAGGGGATGACAAGTTTGGCGAGGCGTTTCTGATAGAGCTGCTAAACCGGCAGAACGAGCCGGTTCCCTTTGAACCTGTAGCATCACCCGACAAAATCAGGCTAACGGCCTCCGATTCGGAAGGCCATGCGGACATATGCATATCGGACTCCCGGACCGTCCGATTCCGCGCGGAAGGCTGCGGCATAAGGCTTACCTTTTTCCCCGCAGCGTATGACTACGCCTACGAGACAAATCCGGACAGCTGGGAAGTGAACAGCTTTACGCACGGCTGCCGCTTCATGCTGACCCGGCTTGTTGGCCAGATGAGCATGGAGGTCGAATGGAACGAGATCAAGAGCTCACAGGTGACCGCCGACTTCTCCGTGGACACTGCAACCGATACGGCTGAATTCGCCGTAGAAGAGTTCATGACCGTCATGACGCCGCGCACTGACTGGGAGTCCTTCGACGATGCGGTTGAAAGCGTTCGCGAGGATTATGCCGATTGGTTGAACAATACCCTGACCGTCTCTGAGCGGTGGCAGGAAGCTAGGGAGCTCGCTGCCTATATTACCTGGTCCTGCGTAGTTCCGGCCGAAGGCTGTTTAACCCGCCCAGCCATGTATATGTCCAAGAATTGGATGACCAACATCTGGAGCTGGGACAACTGCTTTAACGCGATGGCCCTCGTGCGGCATCAGCCGGAGCTGGCTTGGGATCAGTTCATGATCTTTTTTGACCGGCAGGATGAGAGCGGCCTGATCCCGGACTTCGTGAACGATAAATACGAGCTTTGGAATTGCAACAAACCGCCGATTCACGGCTGGACGCTGGCCTGGATGATGCGTCGAACCGATTTCATTAAGGAGGCCCAGCTGCGCGAGGTGTATGGCCCATTATCCAAATGGACGGAGTGGTGGTTCAGGCACCGGGACCATGACGGCGACGGCATTCCCCAGTATAACCACGGCAACGATTCAGGCTGGGACAACAGCACGGCGTTTAATAACGGCATCCCCGTTGAGAGCCCTGACCTTGCCGCTTATTTAATTATTCAGATGGAGACGCTGGCTGAAATCGCGGGTTTGCTGGGCCTGACCGAGGAGTCGAGTCAATGGAGACGGAGAGCGGACGATACGCTGGAGCGTTTGGTACGGCACTTCTGGAAGGATGACCGGTTCACGGCCTGCCGTTCGGGAACGCATGAGGTATCCGAGGGAGACAGCCTGCTGCTGTTCGTTCCCATCCTGCTGGGAAAACGCCTTCCCGAGTTTATCCGCACGGCACTGTTGGAGGGGCTTCGGGATGAAAGCCGATTCCTGACGACCAACGGCTGGGCTACCGAAAGCGTAAGCAGCCCATATTATAAGCCGGACGGATATTGGCGCGGACCGATCTGGGCTCCCTCCACGATGCTGCTGGTCGAAGGGGTGGCGGCGGCCGGCGATAAGGAGCTGGCGATGGAGATTGCGCAGCGATACTGCCGGATGGTCAGTCTCAGCGGCATGGCCGAGAATTTTGATGCCCTGACCGGAGCGGGGCTGCGCGATCGGGCGTTCACCTGGACTTCCAGTGTATTTTTGATACTTGCACATGAATACACCCAATAACGATGACGGACAAACACATCTTCCCGGGCTTGTACCTTGCGGGGGAGGTGCTTTTTCCGTTTTCTCTCATTTTCCATTTGCCGCCTAATTACAAGCTCTTTGTTCGGGTTTATAATGAAAGCGGTATCAAGGTCGGGCTCGCAGCCCTGCCTCATGACGAACGAGTGGATGTAAGTTTCACGATACGATACAACAATGGGGAGAGTAACCATGAATCTTCAGGGGATCAAAGATCGAGTGGGCCGGCTGTTCACCGGCACCTATCACAGTATACGGACCAAGCTGCTTACTTGTTTTTTAATCGTCACCCTGATTCCGTTGTTCTCGCTTGGCGGACTTTCTTATGTTCAATCCGCTAAAGTGATTAACTCCCAGTTCGGCAAATACGGCGATAATGCCGTAGCGCAGCTGGAGCAGCAGACCAGTTCGGCATTGGAGCGGATGAAGCAGACGGCGGAGACGATCTATTCCTATTTACTGGACCCGAGCCACTCGGGAATCGGAGCCGGGACGCCATCCACATACGGCGACATCATGGAGAAGAACGACTTTGAATCGTTGTTAAAGTCTCTTCGGACGCAGCTGACAGCAGGAATTTACATCATAACGTCCTCCGGCTATTACTATGGAGAGAACAATCTCGATGTGAACAAACTCGGAAATATTCCGCTGTGGAACACGAGGCCGAAGGCATATGCCGGGACTTATTGGCTCGGTTATTATCAACAGGATCATTCCATCAAGAGCAGCGATAGCGACAACGTGCCCGTCCTTGGATTGGCGGTGCCGATCCATCACCCCGACAAGGCACAGGACGGCAGCATCATTCTGATCGAGGAGAATGCCGAGGAGCTGCTGCGCGGTTATGCGAAGTTCGAGGCCGACACGCATGCCCACCTGCTTATTACATCGCCGGACGGCACGATCGTGTATGAGACGGATGCTCCGTATACGCCCCATGACAACGATGTGACCTGGTCGCGGACGCTTGACGTCAATCAATGGACCATGGAAGCCAGAATTCCCGCCAAGGCGTTCTATCAATCCTCGGGCATTATCCGGGCGAACACGATGGTTGTTGCCACCGTCTCCTGCTTGCTCGCTTTTGGCATCGCCTATCTGTTCTCCTCCCGGTTCACCTCGCGAATCCGGACCTTGAAGGATTCGATGCAGAAGGTGAGCTTCGGCAAGCTGGATACCCGGACGCCAATCGAGGGGAGGGATGAGCTGGGCAGCCTCGATATGAGTTTTAACCGGATGGTTACGGGCGTGCAGACGCTGATTGGCGAGGTGGAGCAGAGCGAAAGGCTGAAAAAAGAGGCGGAGCTGCGCGCATTCCATTATCAGATCAATCCCCATCTCCTGTTCAACACACTCAACTCCATCCAGTGGAAAGCCAGGCTGGAAGGCGCGGAGGACATTCGCCAGATGCTGTATCATCTGACGATGGTGCTGGAGGGGAATTTGGATATTTCACAGGAGCTCGTCACGCTGAACAGGGAGCTGCGCATGATCGGTCACTTTCTGAAAATCCAGGAGATCCGGTACGGCGAGGTGTTCCGTTATGAGCTGGATTGCGATGAGGCGCTGTTGCCTTATTTGATTCCCCGGATGACGCTTCAGCCGCTGTTCGAGAATATTTTTTTCCATGCCTTCACCGATGGTCAGGGAGAGATACAGGTCAAGGTCGAGGAGGATCAGGACGAGCTGGTGCTTACGCTTCGCGATAACGGAGCCGGCATCAAGGAGGAGAAACTCGCCCGGTTATTCTCGCCGGAGATGAAGCGGAAGGGACGCGGCGGGCTTGGCGTGCGGAACGCCGATCAGAAATTCAAGCTGCATTTTGGCCCTCTATACGGTCTCAAGGTGCATTCGGTTAAGGGAGAAGGAACAACGATTACTATACGCTGGCCGAAAAAGGAGGAGTCTTGCGATGATGAAAGCAGGAAACATTAAGGTGATGATTGCCGACGATGAGAGCATTGTGCGGAAGGGACTCCGCTCCACGGTCCCGTGGGACCGGTTCGGGATGGAGGTTGTGGCAGACAGCCCCAATGGTCAGGCGGCCTGGGAGGCTTTTCTGGAGTTTCGTCCGCAGGTGGTCATTACGGATATTGTCATGCCGGAGATGGATGGGATCGAGCTGTCGCGCAAGGTGAAGGAGGTTGCACCGGAAACCCGGATCATTCTGCTTAGCTGTCACCGGGATTTCGAATATGCTCAAGAGGGGATGCGGCTTGGCGCTTCGGGATATCTCCTGAAAACCGCCTTCGAGGACGAAGAGCTCGAAGCGATGCTGGGAAAATTCCAGCGAGAGCTGTCCGATACGCCGGCCTACGGGAACGAGTTGGAAGAGCAGGTTTCTGCTCACCTGTTTGCTTGGCTTTACGGGCACAGTGACCGTTTCCCAGGAGAACTCCGAAAGCTTTGCAGCCGCGTCGGGCTGGGAGAGGGCAAGCCCATCACGCTGTATCTGATCAAAACGGCGGGCTGCAGCGGCAGTTGGGAGCACCTGCTGCAGGAGAAGGGCATCGATGAGCCGGGTTTACGCAGCAGCAAGCTGATTCCTTACGGGGCGGACAGCTGTTATTGGGCCGTACCGGAGAAGTTTAAGGGTGCGGCAGACAGCCTGCTTGTGGAGATCAAGAGCCGGTGCGGGAAGCTCACCTGGAATTCGCGGGAATGTCTTCACGATTTAATGGATGTGCAGGCGGCCTTTCAATCCTTGCACAAGGAAGCCGAGCTGGAACGGGTGTACGGTCTGAGCGGCGAGCATTGGCCGGAGCCGATCCTGCAGGCGGTTCATCTGCTGCACGAACATCCCGCGGACGAGTGGTCGGCGGCGGAGCTGGCCCATCAGGTGGGGCTGAGCCGCAGCCATTTTTCGATCCTGTTCAAGAAAACGGTTGGCGACAGCTTCATCACATTCCAATATAAACGCAAGCTACGTCTCGCCTATGGTCTGCTGCGCGAAACCTCCTTAACGATGCAGGAGATTGCCGAGAAGACCGGGCTTGGCGACAGCAAATATTTCAGCAAATGGTTCAAGCGCTGCACGGGTCAGACGCCAAGTCAATACCGTGCCGAACAAAAAGGGGAACCATCGTAAACAAATGAACACCCGTCTATACAAGTTCGAACAAAAATACGATCATCTGCGAATCAGCGCACGTTTTGAACCGCTTTCATCCGAGTTATGATGAAAGCGGTTCAATTCATATCAACTCAATACTTTAGGGGAGCTGACAATATGAAAAAGAAAATGTCATGGATCGCGTTGGTTTCGGTGATGACGTTAATGGCATCCTTGCTGGCCGCATGCGGCGGCAGCGGCGGGACCGGGGCATCGAAGGAGCCGGACGGCGATGCATCGGGCGCGGCAACGACGCTTCGCTTCGCTACCTGGGATACCGGGGATGCGCTGAAGATTGAACAAGAGATCGCCAAGAAGTTCGAGGAGTCGCATCCAGGAACCAAGGTACAGGTGGAGGCATATGCAGACGGATTCGATCAGAAGCTGGCCGCTGGATTTGGCGCAGCCAATCCGCCGGACGTGATGTACATGTGGGATTTTCCGACGTATCACCAGTCCCTGGAGCCGCTGGATTCCTACGCGTCCAAGGACGAGGACTTGAATATCGATGATTTTTACCAAGGATTGTTTAACTACGGCAAGATTGATAATCAGCTGTATGGAATCCCGGCGGGCTTTACGACCCGGGTGGTGTACTACAACAAGAAGATGTTCGACGATGCGGGCATTCCCTACCCGAGCGATGGATGGACGTGGACGGAATTCCAGGAAATCGCCCAGAAGCTGACGGATAAATCCAAGAAGCAGTACGGCTTCGGCGTTCGGGCCGAGAATGATACGTATGACCTTCAAGGGTTCGTATGGAGCAACGGCGGTTCCTTTATTTCGGAGGACGGGACAACGATTGAAGGATACATGAACAGCAAGGAAACGGCGGAAGCCATTCAGATGCTGGGCGATATGCTGAAGAACGGCTCAGCCGTACTGACTGGAGGCAAAGGGCAGCAGAGCGGTGAGGATATTTTCAAAGCCGGCAAAATTGCCATGTGGGAGAGCGGCATCTGGCCGCTGGAATCCTTCAGGGAAGCCGGAATCGATGTGGGTACGGTGGAGATGCCGGCCTTCGAGGGCAAGCCTGTGAAGGGCGTGTTGGCCGAATCCGCGTTATCCATAGCGAAGGATTCCAAGAACAAGGATCTGGCGTGGGAATTCATCAAGTTCTACGTATCGGATGAAGCGATCAAAATGCGCGTGGCCGATCTGCCGGTCCGGGTCAGCGTGGTCAACGAGCTGAAGAAGGACCAGGATCCGCTCTACAAGCCGTATTACACGATGCTGGAGCGTTCGGACAATACGCCGGCCTTCCTGCTGAATCCGAAATGGAACGAAGTCAACCGCCAGCTGTCGGCAGCCGTGGAATCCGTCATGTTCGGCAGCGATGCCCAGGAGGTTCTGGACCAGGCGGTGAAGGATAGCGAACGCTATTTGAAATAAACGAAGAAAGAAGGTTCGCGAAAATGGCCCACACTCATGCGCCTTACTCACAACAGCAGACAGCGGCCCCGAAGCGACTTGGACCAAAACGATGGGGTGGGGCCGTGCCCTACCTCTTCATTTTTCCATGGATATTCGGATTCCTGGTTTTTACGCTTGGTCCGCTGCTGTTTTCCCTCGTCATTTCGTTTTTTGATTGGCCGATCGTAGGCCAAGTGACCTTTGTCGGCATCGACAACTATGTGGAGATGTTCTCGAACGATCCGCTGTTCTGGAAATCGCTGCTGGTTACGTTAAAATTCGCGGCTTTGTTCGTGCCGCTGAACATCATCGTGGCTCTGGGACTCGCCATGCTGCTCAATCAGAAGGTAAAAGGGAGCGCGTTCTTCCGCACTGCCTTCTACCTGCCGTCTGTCATTTCCGGCGTAGCCCTCGCCATGATCTGGTCCTGGGTGTACAGCGGGGATTACGGGATCCTGAATTTTTTCTTATCGCTTGTCGGCATCGAAGGGCCGGATTGGCTGAACGATACGAAGTGGTCCCTGGTCGCCATGGTCATTGCAAGCCTGTGGGGACAGGGCTCGATGATGCTTATTTTTCTGGCGGGTCTCAAGGGAATTCCGAAGGACCTGTATGAGTCGGCCTCGATGGATGGGGCAGGCAAGATCAGGCAGTTCTTCAATGTGACCATCCCGATGATCACGCCAACCTTGCTGTTCAACCTGATCACGTCCATCATTGCTGCCTTCCAGCAGCTGACGCTGGCGCTTCTGCTTACGGGCGGGGGCCCGCTGAAGTCGACGTTTTTCTATGCGATGTACATGTACGAGAATGCATTCAAGTACTTCAAGATGGGTTATTCCGCAGCCAACGCCTGGTTTATGTTCCTGATCGTGCTAACGCTGACGTTCCTTGTGTTTAAGTCCTCGGAGGCCTGGGTGTTCTATGAGGGCGAGATGAAGAAGGAGAAGGCGAAGCCGAAGCGTGCCAAAGCAGACGTGCCTGCCGGCAGAAAGGGGCGTTCCGCATGAAAAAAGTAATTACTTACACGCTGCTCATCTTGTGCTCGCTGTTGTTCATTGCTCCGCTCTTCTGGGCTATCACAACAGCGCTGAAGTCGCAGCAGGAGCTGTATCTGTTTCCTCCAAAATGGTTTCCTTCCGTGTGGAGATTCAGCAATTTTGCGGAAGCCTGGAGCATTCAGCCGTTTAACCTGTTTTTGAAAAATACGCTGATCGTGACACTGCTGTCGACGCTCGGTCAGCTCATATCGTGCACGCTGGTGGCGTACGGGTTCGCCCGGTTTCAGTTCAAGGGGCGGGATGCGCTGTTTCTGATCGTGCTTGCCACCATGATGATTCCGTGGGAAGTGACCATGATTCCGCAGTATATGGAATTCAACTACCTGGGCTGGATCAATACGCTCAAACCGCTGATTGTTCCGTCCTGGTTTGGTTCCGCCTACTTTATTTTTCTGCTGCGCCAGTTCATCATGACCTTGCCGAAGGAGCTGGATGAAGCGGCAACGATTGACGGGGCGGGCAAAATGACCGTTCTGCTGCGGATCATCGTGCCGCTAATGGGACCCTCACTCATTCTGGTGGCCGTGTTCCATATGATGAGCTGCTGGAACGATTATCTGGGTCCGCTCATCTTCCTGAACGATCAGACGAAATATACGCTGACGCTGGGGTTATCCCAATTCAAGGGCATGCACGGCGTCGACATGCAATCCATCATGGCCATCACCTGCCTGATCTCGATTCCGCCGCTGGCCGTCTTTTTCTTCGCGCAGCGTTATATCGTTGGCGGCATTGCCACGACGGGGATCAAGGGATAAACGGTGCCGGTTGATAATAGGCATCCACGATCGATGCAGCATGATGCAATATCCGAACATAGTTGTACGTGTTCAAAAAGTCATGGACAGATGACTTTTTGAGCGACCTCTAGAAGCTTAGACCGCTTGGGAAAGGATGGAGAGACATGATGAAAGACCGTCATATAAGCCGCGACTGGGATGACCTGAGCGTGCTGGAACGGAACCGGGCGAAGAGCCGGGCCTGTTTCATTCCGTTTGTGAATGAGGACGGAGCGCTCAGTTATGACAGAGGAAGCTCGGCCTGGTACCAATCGCTGAACGGGGTGTGGAAATTCCACTATGCCGAGGAGCCGGAAAGCGCTCCTGAAGCATTTTATCAAGAGGATTACGATGTATCGGCCTGGTATGACCTTCCGGTTCCGGGACACTGGCAGCTGCAGGGCTACGGGCATCCGCATTACACGGACCTGTACTATCCGTTCCCTGTGGATCCGCCGCATGTGCCAAATGCGAATCCGACCGGAAGTTACGTACGCGAGTTCGAGCTTCCGGAACATTGGGACGGCAGAAAGATTTGCGTCAAATTCGACGGGGTGGACAGCGCGTTTCATGTGTGGCTGAACGGGTCGTTTATCGGTTACAGCCAAGGCAGTCGGCTGACCTCGGAATTCGATCTGACGCCTTATTTAAAGCCTGGGGTAAACAGGATGTCCGTCCGGGTATACCAGTGGTCCGATGGAAGCTATCTGGAAGATCAGGACATGTGGTGGATGAGCGGCATTTTCCGGGATGTGTATCTGGTTGCCGAGCCGTCGGAGCTTCGCATCCACGACTTCCGCGTAACGACCGAGCTGGATGCGGAGTATCTGAACGCCAAGCTGCAGGTGCGTTTGGAACTGGAAGGAAGAGCGCGCGGCTCCGCCCAGTTGCGGCTGTTGAATGGAGACGGAGCGGAAGTGGGATCAACCGGCAAAGACGTCGGGCACGCCGCCGTGGAGGACTTTGCGATCGAGGTAGCCGGTCCGGATTTATGGAGTGCCGAGTCACCGGCACTGTATCATCTGGTGATCACTCTGCGGAATGCTCAGGGGGAGACGCTGGAGACGGTTGCGCAGCGCGTCGGCTTCCGCACCATCGAAGTAAAGGACGGACAGCTCCTCGTTAACGGCAGGGCGATCCTGCTGAAAGGGGTCAACCGCCATGACCATCATCCGGACACGGGCCGAACCGTCACCTTGTCCACGATGCGGGAGGACATCCGCTTGATGAAGCAGCACAACATCAACGCCGTACGGACGGCGCATTATCCGAATGATCCGCGGTTTTACGAGCTGTGCGACGTGTATGGGCTGTACGTGATGGAAGAGACGGATCTGGAAACCCACGGCTTCGAGCCGCTTGGCAACATTTCGCGCCTGAGCGACGATCCCGAGTGGAAGGAAGCGTACGTGGACCGCGTCCGCCGGATGGTGGAACGGGACAAAAATCATCCGTCCGTGCTGTTCTGGTCCCTCGGCAACGAATCCGGCTTCGGCTGCAATTTCCGCGCAATGGCGGATTGGTGCCGGGAGAATGATCCCACGAGACTGATCCATTACGAGGAGGACCGTGAAGCCGAGGTGTGCGATGTAGTGAGCACGATGTATTCCTCCGTCGAGAAGATGGAAGGCTTCGGCAAAATGACCGACCATCCCAAGCCGCATATTCTGTGCGAATTCGCGCACGCGATGGGCAACGGGCCCGGCGGACTGCGCCCCTACTTCGATACCTTTGAAGCGCATCCCCGCCTGGCGGGCGGCTTCGTATGGGAATGGATCGATCACGGGCTGAGCAGAAGGACTCCGGACGGCAAGAAGGATTATGCATACGGCGGCGATTACGGCGATGTGCCGAACAACGGCAATTTTGTCATTGACGGTTTGGTTCGTCCGGACCGGACGCCTTCACCCGGGCTTCTGGAATACAAAAAGGTTATAGAACCGGTCCGTATGACGATGGGAAGTCATGGTGTGCTTCATATCATGAACCGTTATGATTTCATTTCGCTGGATCATTTGCAGGCCCATTACCGGGTACTGTCCGACGGGCAGCTTGTCCACAGCGGAGTACTGGAGCTTCCCCGCATCGAAGCAGGCACAAGCGCGGAGCTTAGCCTCTCGAAGGTTTTGGAGCAGGCGACAATAGGCGTGAGTCCTTATGCCGAGCTGTGGCTTGAGGTATCCCTCTCGCTGGCTGCGGACTGCCGCTGGGCGGAACGGGGACATGAGGTGGCGTGGTCTCAGTTGCTGCTGCGGGAATCGTCCAAGCCAGAATTCGAGTCAACGGCTGCCCTTCGGCGGGGCCCCTTGCAGATTAGCGAGGAGAAGCATAGCCTTCAAGTGGGGAATGGAAGCTTTCAGTTGTCACTCAGCGCTCTCCGTTCAGGCTTCCAAGGCTTATCCCTGCATGGCAAAAGAATCATGCTTGGCGGTCCCGCGCTGAACTTCTGGCGTCCGCCGATCGATAACGATATGTACGTGCTCCCGGATTGGCGCAAGGCCCATCTGGACCGGCTCTCTGAACGGATCGATCATTTCGAATGGAAGCGATTAGACCAGGAATGCGTTGAGGTACGGCGGGTTTCCCGCATTGCCCCGCCGGTATATGACTGGGGCTTCCGATGCGAAACGACCTATACGATCACCTCCAGCGGCCTGATCATCATGGACGTGAAGGGTGAGCCGATCGGCACGCCGCCTGCCATGCTGCCGAAAATCGGATTGCAAATGCAGGTCCCGGGCGACATGGAACATGTCCGGTGGTACGGCAGAGGACCTGGGGAAAGCTACCCGGACAGTCTGGAAGCGGGACGGTTCGGGGAATACCGCAGCACCGTGGACGGCTTGTTCACGTCTTATATTTATCCGCAGGAGAATGGGAACCGATCGGATGTCCGCTGGATCTCGCTCGCGGATGGCGCGGGAATGGGGCTTCTCGCCGTTGGCGAGCCCGCCCTGAACTTCAGTGCGAGCCGGTACGCCGATCAGGATGTCGAGGCCGCGGCGCATGCCAGCGATCTTGTTCCGCGCAGTTTCATTACGCTGAACCTGGATTACCGGCAGAACGGGCTTGGCAGCAACAGCTGCGGTCCGGCACAGACTCCCGAGCACTCAATCAAGCCGGAGCCGTTCTCGTTCCGCATGCTGCTGAAGGCTCACGCTGCCGAGGATACCGACCCGGTACGGCTGAGCCGGCGGATGCGCTCGGAAGCGGAATTATACAAGTAACCGACTGATTTCATTTCAGATCGTTTTCGGATTTTCTGGAGAAGGGGAATAACATGTCCTTTTACATCAAAGACCTGCTGCAGCTGTCTACGGGGGTGCGCCGGTTCCTGATAAGCGAGGCCTTCTACGGCATCGGAATCGGTCTCTATACACTCGTCCTGAATCTGCATCTGCTCTTCCGGGGGCTAAGGGAGGACGAGATCGGCGCGTTGGTATCGATGGGCATACTGATCATGGGCGTTCTCGCCATTCCGGTATCCCTGCTCGCTAACCGGACCGGAAGAAAAAAACTGCTGGTTACCGGCGTATTCTTTATTGCCGCGGGCAATGCGCTGTTTGCCGTCAGCGATGAATTGCTGTGGTTCTATGCCGCTCAAATATTGGTGTCTGCCGGCTTGACGCTGGTGGAGACGACGGAGATCCAGCTTCTCTTCCATTATTGCCGTTCCCGTAAGGAGGAAGCCCGTGCATTTTCCTTGATGTTTGCCGTCTTTACGGCTTTCACGGGTCTCGGAACGCTGGCGGCAGGATATATCTCGAAGGGTTTTGAAGGAAGCAGAGGTTATGAAGTGTCGCTTCTGCTGACCGGGCTGGTGCTTGTGCTTCACGGCGTCATCCGGGCGTTCTGGCTGCCTGCCGAGAACAAGGCTTCAGAGGAGGCAGCGGCGGCAGCTGCTTCACCTTCGAGAGGCATCTCCAGGCTAATGGGACCTCTATCCTCCGGGACCTTGTGGCTGTTCGCCGTGTTTACGGCGCTGCTCGGCGGCTGTATCGCCATGACCGGCTCATTCCTGAACGTCATCGTGAAGTTCCGCCTGGATTGGATGGACGACCAGGTATCCCTGATTCTGGCCATCGGCGCGATCCTGCTGTTTATATGTTCACTGATGACGCCGTACGTCATGGAGAGGTTCGGTTATAACACGGCCATTATCTCGGTATTTATCGTTAATATTGTGCTGTTTGCCGCTCTATACATGATTCTCCCCGTATGGCTGTTTATTGGGCTGTTTCTACTGCGGGGCGGCGGCGTGACCATGCTGTCCAATCTGCTGGACAGTCTGCTGATGTCGGCCTTTAATGAAAAGGAACGGAATCTGTACGCCGGCATGAGGTCGGTATTCCGGAGTTTAGGCTCGTCCGGGGCAACCTTTGTTGCCGGACTGATCCTGGCCCGGCAGGATTATCGGCTTCCCTTTCTGGCCACGGCCGGCGTGCTGCTCCTATGCGGCCTGTATTACGTATGGTGGATTCGCCCTGTCTTATCCAAGAGAATAAACAGCGGTATCGAGCCATGAATGTGAAGGGCCGCCTAAGAGGGAATCCCCTTTTAGGCGGCCTTTTTGCCAATTGCAGCAGGCTCTTTCAAATTCATTACGGTGTCTGCTTCACTGCTGCAGGCTGAATTTCGTATTTGTTCCAGGGAAAGTCTTTAAACATATTGACATCAAAAATTGGTACATGTTTAAATAGAAGAAGTGTTAGCACTCTGCTGTAAAGAGTGCTAAAAAGAACCTCGTTCAGATTGGAAGGGAGATTTTTTCATGGCGAAAAAACAGTTTAAAGCTGAGTCCAAACGGCTGCTCGAGATGATGATTAATTCCATCTATACGCAGCGCGAAATTTTTCTGCGTGAGCTGATTTCAAATGCCAGCGACGCGATCGACAAGATTTACTATAAAGCGCTGACCGACGACAACTTGACCTTTAATAAAGAAGACTATTACGTTAAGATTACCGCAGATAAAGCAAACCGTACGCTGACCATTACCGATACGGGGATCGGAATGACAAAGGAAGACCTCGAGAACAACCTCGGCATCATTGCCAAGAGCGGTTCCCTTGCATTCAAGACTGAGAACGAAGCGAAGGACGGCCACAATATCATCGGCCAATTCGGCGTAGGTTTCTATTCCGCCTTCATGGTTGCCGATGTCGTTACCGTGACGAGCCGTGCCCTCGGCAGCGACGAAGCGTTCAAGTGGGAATCCGAAGGCGCGGATGGATACACCATTACGCCGGCCGATAAGGATTCCGTCGGAACCGAGATCGTTCTGAAGATTAAAGAGAACACGGAAGATGATCAGTATGACGAGTATTTGGAAGAATACCGCTTAAGAGCGATCATCAAGAAGTACTCGGACTTCATCCGTTATCCGATCAAGATGGACGTGAAAACGCAGCGTCCGAAGGCTGATGCCGAGAATGAGTTCGAGGAAGTCCAGGAAGAGCAGACCATCAACAGCATGGTGCCGATCTGGCGCAAGAACAAAGGCGAGCTGACGGACGAAGATTACGTGAATTTCTACAACGAGAAACGGTACGGCTTCGATAAACCGCTCAAACACATTCATGTCAAAGCGGACGGTGCCGTCGTGTATAACGCGATTCTGTTCATTCCCGAGAATACGCCGTTCGATTATTACACCAAGGAATACGAGAAAGGGCTTGAGCTCTATTCCAACGGCGTCCTGATCATGGACAAATGCGGCGACCTGCTGCCGGACTACTTCAGCTTCGTGAAAGGGATGGTCGATTCCGAGGATCTGTCGCTGAACATCTCACGCGAGATGCTCCAGCATGACCGTCAGCTGACGCTGATTGCCAAGAACATCAAGAGCAAAGTGAAAAGCGCGCTGCAAGGCATGATGAAGGACGAGCGGGAGAATTACGAGAAGTTCTTTGCATCCTTCGGCAGAGGCCTGAAATTCGGCGTCTACAACGATTACGGAATGAACAAGGAAGATCTTCAAGATTTGTTGCTGTTCACTTCCTCCAAGGAGAAGAAGCTGGTCTCCCTGGACGAGTACGTATCGAGGATGCCGGAGGATCAGAAGTATATCTATTATGCTTCCGGTGATTCCATCGACCGGATCCAGAAGCTCCCGCAGACGGAAATGGTGCTCGACAAAGGTTATGAAATTCTGTACTTCACCGACGATGTCGATGAGTTTGCGATCAAGATGCTCATGAAATACAAGGAGAAGGAATTCAAGTCGGTATCCAGCGGCGATCTTGGCCTCGATTCCGAGACGGACAAACAGGAGAATGAAGCTGAAGAGAACGACAATAAGGAGCTCTTTGAAGCTATGGGCAGCCTCTTGGCCGGCAAGGTGAAATCCGTAAAGGCCTCCAAACGACTGAAATCCCATCCGGTATGCCTGTCCACGGAGGGTGATGTCTCGATTGAGATGGAGAAGATCTTGAAGGCGATGCCGAACGGACAGGATATCCAAGCCGACAAGGTGCTGGAGATTAACACGAACCATGAGGTGTTCAAATCCCTGAAGGCACAGCAAGCGGATCAGGATAAGCTGAAGCTCTACACGAATCTCCTATACAATCAGGCGCTGCTGATCGAAGGCTTGCCGATTGCCGATCCGGTGGAGTTCACGAACGATATTTGCAAAATCATGGTGTAACCGTCGTAGCTGGCTCATGCGATGATAATAAACAAACCCGAAACGCTGGTATGGCACCAGGGAATCGGGTTTGTTTTTTATGCCTATCCTCCCTACGCCACGTCTCCGGCAAGATCCGATAACAATCCGTTCTCGGGCGCCATGCCCAAGAGGTCATATACCGATATCGGGAACATCGGAAAGCCGACATAGTACGGCGTGATGGCGTATAGCGGATAGAAGATGACCAGTGACTTATCTGCCAGATAGAAGTCCTGATTCGGCGAAACGGTGACGGGACCGCTCTCCAGCACGGGAATGCCGCGTTCCTTGATCTGACGGTTCACTTCGGCGGCCAAAACGGCTTGATAGCTGGAGCCCGGACGGAACAGGTCGGATAAGGCGTAGGATTTACCGGTGGCCGTGGAAAAGGTCAGGCCTTTCGTTACCGTATGTCCATGCGCCATAGGTTCGGAGTAGGTGTAGTTGGTCAGCACGAGGCTAAGGATGCCGCGCTCGTTCGTTTTGATCTCAAAAGTGCCCGTCGTTTGCGGGTTGGTGCCGGTCTGAATCTGCTGCTGTTCGCGCTGCATATCTTGGATTTGAACAATAATAGACCGGTTGATGGCCTCTTCTGCTCCTGGATTTATGAGGCCGTATACCTGCGGATAATGAATCACGAGACCGGGTGCCGTATGCGTGAGGGTATGGATGCTTACCGGCGGTACAAATTGCGCCATGCGTACCATCGCTCCAATCTAACATCAGATACGTTAGCCTATTCGGAAGTGGGCGCGAAGGTTACGAAGTCTGGAGGGTCGGAAGTCCGGAACCACGGAAGTTCGGAACCTCGGAGGCTGGCGGGCTTGGAGGCTCGGAAACTCGGAGGCTCGGAAGCACGGTCATCCCCGCGGAACGGCTTTCGAGCAGACAGAACGCTCTTATGCGGCGGTTTCGGTCCGGGGCGTGTTTGCCGGAAATCGGATAGCCTTCACTCTTTGTCCGCAACGCCAGAAGTAAGCAGTCTTCTTACAAAAATCGTGAATATGACCAGGGATACGACAACCGATACTGCCGTAACCGTAAACAAATATGCATAGCCGATACGCTCGGAGACCAGGCCCAGCAGGATCGCGCCAAGCCCGATGCCGAGATCGAATGCGGTCATGAAGGAGGCGTTGGCTGCGCCTCTCCGATCTTCGGGAGCAATGCGCAGGGTGGCTGCTTGAAGAGCGGGCTGGGCCGAGCCGAAGCCGATGCCGTACAGAATAGCGGCGATAATCAGTCCGGGCAATCCGCTCGACAGGCTTAAGACGATGAGAGCGCCAGCCGTTACGACAAGGGACGGAATGATGACGGCCGCTTCGCCGAAACGATCCGACAGCTTTCCGGCAAAGGGCCGAATCAACGTAAGAGCGACGGCGTACACCAGGAAAAAGGTTCCCGGATTGACCCGGATGGACTCGGCAAACAGCGGGAGGAAAGTTGTAATTCCCCCGTAAGCGACAGCCAGAAAAAAGATGGCGACCGTGACAGGGAGAACGGATTTCTCGACAAGCTGGATCCGGCCTGCCGAAGGTTTGGCTTGATAAGGTGCACTGGTCATGTAGGCCATTATGAAGGCAATCAGAGAGAGCCCGGTAGCGACAAGAAACAACGTCCGGAAGGAATATCCACCGACAATATAGGTCCCCAGCATGGGGCCGATGGCCATCGCCACCGTCATCGCCATTCCATACCAGCCCATGCCTTCTCCGCGGCGGGAGGCCGGGATTAAATCCGTAATGACGGTACCGATGGAGGTTGTCGAAAAGGCCCAGCTCGCGCCGTGCAGGATCCGCAGTGCAAGCAGAAGCAGAATGCTGCCGACCCAATCGTAGAGATACATCGAAAGAACAAAGAAGATAAGGCCCCAAATGTAAAAAGCTCTCCTGCCGTACCGATCCACCAATCCCCCAACCATTGGGCGAAACACAACCGCCGTCAGCGTGAACGCGCCGGCCGCCAAGCCCACTTGAGTCTCGGAGCCGCCTAAATGCTTTATATACAGCGGAAGCGTGGGCAGCAGCAGATAGAAGCCCGTAAATAGAAACAGCATCCCGACCGTCATCTGAATAAACGGTTTCGTCCATAAACGTTCCATCTTCGTATCCCTCCTTATATGCAATGTAAAAAAACGCTAGAACGCTAGTCTTCTTCGGACTTAACGGCCGTTATTTCTTTCTTGACCCACTCGATATTCGTCATTGCCATCTGCTTTCGATGATCCAGCACCCTCAGCAATTGAAGCCGTTGTTTATTTGGCTCGGGCTTGTAGAACGTGATCTTCGCTTCAAAATCCGTTACATGCTGCAGGTTAGTCTCGAGATAAATTAAATATTGCTCCAGGCAGTCGAGTCGAACCTTCTTCGGAACATACCGGAAATAGACCATTTTGAAATGGAATACCTGCTCTGTATCCATGTTGTATTCCAGGGGTTTCTCCATGAGCTCGAGAAAGTTATTCCGTCCGGAATCGGTAATCCCGTAGATTTTTCGGGGGCGTTTGCCTCCGCCGGATTCGTCAAGACTAAGATGGATCCATCCGTTATCCACCATCCGGGAGAGCAGCGGATACAACGTTCCGGAGCTGATCTGTCGGTACGGCCCGCCTGCATTTTTAAGGATCTCTTGGAGCATATAGCCGTGTTTATCCCCGGTCATCAATTCACCCAGAACAAAAATTTCATACATATGAGCTCCTCCATGAATATGTCGTATCGATATAAATATATATCGAGGCGACATAAAATTGCAATGGCGGGAGAATATTCTTGGCAGTCGCTCTCCAAATAACGGTTGTCCGAATTTCAGGATGGAGAGGTGTAGGCAATCGTCCGAATTTCAGGATGAAGAGGTGCAGCAATTGAAGCCGATCCCAGAAGGATCGGCTGGAAGAATGCGAAGGGGGAGGAAAGAAGCCAACTCGTATTGAGAAATAGAGCATACTTGGATCCGGTTTGCACAGCAAGGAGTAGATGCATGTGCTTGCATGGGCGAGCCGTGCCCAGCAAGAGCATTAAGGGTTTCGCTTCCTGCGTTTACAGTCCGCCTGCGTTTTTTCCGTGACTCTCATTAAGCTGACCGTTGATCTTCTCGACATAATCCAAATGTAGAAATCCCCAGGTGCACATGTCGGTCAGAACGCTGTCCAAGCTTTTTCCATGCTGCGAGATGGAATACTCCACCTTGGGCGGAATCTCCTGATATACCTTGCGTACGACAAGTCCATCCTGTTCCAGTTCGCGCAGCTGATTCGTGAGCATGCCTTGGGTCACGCCCGGAAGCAGACGCCGGAGCTCCCCGAACCGTTTGGTTCCGTCCTGCAGCAGTATAAACAGAATCAGAGGTTTCCACTTACCGCCGATTAATTGCAGCGTTGTCAGGATGCCGTCGGTGTTAGGCCGTTCATGATCGGTTGTTCTCATGTTCTCATCTCCCATAGGAAGTGTGTCATCGTTCTTTGTTCATTTGATGTTAGTAATGTAGCACAGTATTCGGTTTAAACCCAGTACTATTCTTCTTCGTACTTAGTACGTTTTACCGTACCATGCAGGGGATGAATAGGTACGCTAAAACCGACTAAGTACATAAAAAGAGCGTACTTTTCAACGAAACGGATCCGAAACATAATGGGGGTGTCACACAAACCAAATGGGGCAGGAGAGATCTGAATATGAAAATCATGGTGATTGTAGTTCATCCGAATTTAGACAACTCGCGTGCAAATCGAGTGCTGATGCAGTACAGCAGGCTGTATGCGAATGGAAATGTAGATATCCGGGATCTTTACAAGGAGTATCCGAATTGGATTATCGATATTGAGCGCGAGCAGCAGCTTCTTCTTCAGTATGATCGGGTAGTGTTCCAGTTCCCATTTTACTGGTACAGCTGCCCGCCCTTGTTGAAGAAATGGTTCGATGACGTTTTGACCTTCGGTTGGGCGTTTGGACGAGAAGGGAACAATTTAAAGGGCAAGGAATTTATGTTGGCCACGACGGTGGCAGGCTTAGAACAAGGGTATCAGGCAGGCGGGGACAATTGGTATACCGTCAGTGAGCTGCTGCGCCCGATTCAAGCCACGTTGAACCGGTGCAAAGTTCGATATTTGCCGGCCTTTGCGACCTACAACGTAGAGAAGGTAAGCGATGAGGAGCTCCAGGCGGAGGCAGGCAGGTATGCCGACCAGGTTCTGGCACCTGCAGCCGAAAGCCGATATTGAGGCATGCTTCTCGGCCTGAACCGATAGAAGATTGGCCCTTGTCGGCCGGCGCTATAAAAGTCATGATGGAGTCATGTATGACATGATTTGATGCAGTGCCTATTGGTTTTTAGGCCAGCCCATTTGCGGGTTGGCTTGAACCGGCTTCATCGCACATGCTTACAAACTTGCAGGGGGAGCTTTTATGACGATTGACGAAGCCATTCACTTGGAGTCCTATGACCAGCAGTGGGCCGATCGGTTTAGCGATGAACTTCAGACGTTAACCAGGGAGATTGGTCCCTATACGGCTGCCATCGAACATTTCGGAAGCACATCGGTACCGGGGATGACGGCCAAACCCGTCATCGATATGCTGGTGGGCGTGGAGAATGCGCTGCATTGGAGTGAAATCATCCCCAGACTGACCGCTATGGGTTATGAGGATCTCGGTGAAGCCGGTATTCCAGGCCGTTTATATCTCCGCAAAAGAGGCAGTGTTGCCTAAGGGCGAAAGCATGGAAGAACGGTGTGCAATCCGAATAAGCGCCTGAGAATTTATTCTCCATTCATGGCCTTGCACTGCTTGCGGTAAGCGGAAGGGGTGAGGCCATGAAATTTTTTGAACGTTTTGCTGAAATGGACATAGTCCGAGAAGCCGACACGGTACGCTGTTTCCTGGGCGGAAAGCTCAGACTCCGCCAGCAATTCCTTCGCTTTTTCCATGCGTACCTGCACCAGGTATTTTACGAAGTTCATATTTGTCTCGCTTTTGAAGGTACGGCTTAAATATGTGACCGACATCCCCACCGAATCAGCTACCTCCTGCAAGGACAAATCCTCCATCGCGTAATTCTCTTCAATGTAACGTTTGGCTTTCTGAATATTGTGGCGAGACCCTAAATTTCGGGAGCCCTTAATTAACGCCAGCATTCCCTTGATTTTCTCTTGTAATTGATGGCTGCAGGCAATGGGATCGTCCTGTGGCCATTGATCCTCGCCAATCTCCATCGCAAGAAGCAAACCGCGTTCTTTCATCGCCGTCAGCAGATCCTGCATCAGCATATGGGCGTAACGTGACACGCTGACTTCTTCTGGCCCGCTCGTCTCGAAAAGAGCCATGATCTCGCGAATTTGTTCCAGCGCTCTCTGTTCATCGGCAGAATACAGCAGCTCAGCCAGCCTGGCTTTGTGGTGCTGCTGCGCAAGCGTCCATTCCGTTTGCCGAGAGAACCGCGCTTTCCGCTCATCCAGCTCCCTGCAGGCACGTTCCAGCGTCGTTTGGAACTGAGCAGGATCGATGGGCTTCAGCAGGAAGTCCGAAACGCCATAGCGCAGGGCCTGACGCGCGAATTCGAAGTTGTCATGGCCCGACAGGATAATGAAAAACATCTGGGGATGGGATTCCCGCACACGGCGGATAAATTCCAGTCCATCCATTTCAGGCATACAAATATCGGTCACGATGATGTCGGGCCGGCTATCCTCCAGCAATTCCAAGGCCTCAACCCCGTCTTCGGCTTCGCCGACAAACTCAATCCGAAGACCCGACCTCTCAACAAGCTTTCGCAAACTCAAATGAATGGCGTATTCGTCATCTATCAACATGATCCGGTACATGGTGTCCCTCCTCGCTAGTCCTGTACGGCAATCTGATTTCAAATATCGTGCCTTCCAAGGGCACGGATTCCACAAGCTGCAGGCCATACTCGTCACCGAAGGTAAGCTGGAGTCTTTGATGCACGTTCAAGAGGCCGATGCCGTTGGTGGTTTCCTCTCCGTCATTTTGTTGCATGCCTTTACTCGGCTTCTCGCGGGTTTGCAGGATTTGCCTGATTTGCCAGAGCGTTTCCGCCGTCATGCCAATCCCCTTGTCCCGGATGATGATGGCAAAATAGTCCGCCTCCGCACGGGAGCGGATCCCGAGGTAGCTTGGCTTCTTGCCTCGGTATCCGTGTATGAATACATTCTCTACAATCGGCTGCAGCGTGAGCCTGACAGCGCTTACGCGATCCAGGTCCCGTTCGTTCAGGTTCATCTCGATCCGGAGCCTGCGGAAACGGGCGCTTTGAAGGTCGAGATAATACTGGACATGCGTGATCTCCTCCCGCAGCGGAACGACGGATCCGGCATGACCGATATTGTAACGAAACATATGGGCCAGCGCCCTCGTCATGCGGCTGATTTCCATATGGTCGTCCGCAATGGCATATGAATTAATAATCTCCAATGAATTGTACAAAAAATGCGGGTTGATGTGGGACTGCATGGAGCGGAGCTCGGATTCCTTCTGCTTGATCATGAGCTCCCGTTCCTTCAGCTGGGAATCCTGGACCTCCCGGATCAGCCGCTTCAGCTCTCCCGTCATGCTGTAGAAGCTTTGAAATACGGCGGTCATTTCATTGTTGCGGAACCGGTTCATGTTGGCTGGAAGCACAAAATCCCCCCGCTCGACGCGGGCCATCAGCTTCTGCAGCATGGAGAGCGGTCTTGTTAAAGACAAGGAGAAGCCGCCCACAAGCGCCAATGCAATGATCATGAGAACGGCTGCGGCCGCAAGCGAGTAATTACGCTGGGTGATCAAACCGCCGATGAGATTGTTCAGCGGCAGGTCGGCGACAACCGTCCAGCCGGTGATCTGCGATCGTTCATGCAGGACCATCTTTTCGGTGCCCGAAACGGTGTCTTGATGCCGGAAGAAGGAGGAGTCCCGGTTTTGAATACGTGTCAGCAGCCCCGGTTCGACTGGAGTTCCGACCCGGCTCGAATCCGGGTGGTAGATCATCCGCCCATCCTTGCCCATAATCCAGACGTCAAAGCCCCCCAGCGAATCGTTAGAGCAGATGGCTCCGATTTGCTTCAGATTGAGGTCGACAATCAATAAGCCCTTATAGAGAAAGGACGAATTGTCATACAGCTTCCGGGCCACGGTAAGGGCTGGCGTGTTTCCTACCCGGCTGAGGCCGATGATTTGAAAATCGTTGAATTGATCCAGCTGCGCCTGATAGGATCGGTTGCGTTTGCGGATTTCACTCATGTTGAGCAGTCCCGGTGCGCTTTCGTAATCGGTAATTTGCCTTTTGTTCTCGGCGACGAGCGAGATTCCGATAATGTCGGACCTGCCGTAAATCATCTGGGCAAACAAGTCGTCCTCCACTTTTTTGGCAAGCTGAAAGTAGGCATAGGGAGTAAGCTGGGTAGCCGAGAGAAATTGCTGGATCTGCGGGTTGTGGATAAAGGGATAGGTGGAATTCTCCAGATTGGATATGTACGAATTCAGCGAGACGTTAGTTTGCTCGATGATACGCTTGTTAGCGCCTGCGGCAAACTGTTCAATCGCTTCAGTAGACGAATGGTACCAGAAGCTGCCGAGCAGAAAGAAGGGGAGGCCAATGAATAGGGTGATCAGCACGAACAAACGTTGGTTAATGGTCAGATTACCGGTGGAACCGCCTTGGATGTTCATCGCTCTTCCGCCTTCCTCGCATTGAAGTAGGGAATGTAAGGAACATTGTAGCAAAAAAACACAAGTTGTAAATAAAAAACCATGATGCCGCAGCAAGAAATCGCAAGTGGGCTAAGAAAGCACATGGGCGCATTCGGTCGTTATCAACTACAATCGCATTAATCCATTTCAAACAATAGGGGGCGAGGATTTGTGAAAAAGAGAAAAGGGTTTTACAGCTGGTTAACGGCCTTATTGCTGATATCCGTTATGGTAAGCGGTTGCGGCAATGCTGATGACGGGAAGACCGGCACTGCCACACCCGGCACCGGAGGCGATGAAGGGAAGAAGGTAGAAATCCTGCTCGGGTATTATTCCAGCGACAGCTCCGATGCGAAGATGAAGGAGCTGATCGAGCAGTTCGAGAAACAGCATCCGAACATTACGGTCAAGACGCAGAGCGCGCCTTACGGGCAGTTCTACCAGAAGCTGGATACGCAGATCGCGGCCGGCCAGGCGCCGGACGTATGGCTGTCCGACGGCGTCTACGTGATGAAATACGCCCAGCGGGGCGCGGCCAAGGATCTGACCGATTGGATTGCAAGGGATCTGAAAGCCGATGAGTACTACGGCCTCGATTTCAACAAGGACGCGGACGGACGCTATTGGGGCGTGCCGCAGGGCATACAGGTCGGCGTGCTGTTTTACAATAAGGAGCTGTTTGATAAGGCCGGCGTAGCGTATCCTTCGGATGAATGGACCTGGGAGGATCTGAAATCATCGGCAGCCAAGCTGACGTTGGATGCCGGCGGGAAAACGGCTGAGGACAGCGGGTTCGATGCAGCCAGCGTGAATCAGTTCGGGCTTACGTTCTTCAGCATTACCGAGGGCTGGTTCTCCGTGATGAAATCCTACGGCGGCGGAACCCTTGACGAGAAAGCGGAGAACTCGATCATCAATTCCCCCGAAAACAAGCAGGCGTTCGAATGGATGGTCGACGGCATGCAGCGCGGCATCATTACGGATCCGGTCGATCTGAAGAGCTTCCAGAGCAATACCGCCGTGTTCCCAAGCGGATCGGCCGCCATGCGGATCGGCATCTATGCCCGGGTGCAGGCAGCGAATGAAGCCGGTCTGAATTACGATGTGACGCTGCTGCCGAAGGGACCTGACGGCAAGCGGGTGTCCCCCGTCATCGCCAACTCGTGGGTGATTAATCAGAAGTCAAGCGACGAGAAAGCGGAAGCTGCCTGGGAGTGGATTAAATATTGGGCTACGGAAGACGATGTGCAGAAGCAGTGGACCGAGCTTGGCGAAGCCGTGCCCGTGAAAAAATCCGTCGCGGAATCCGAAGTTTTCCTCAAGGCGGGAGAGCAGCCGGCTAACCGACAGGCATTCCTGGATAGCCTGGAGTTCGCGCAGACGCTCGACAATAACGCGGTCTGGGAAGAATGGGTAGGCAAATTCAACGAGCATGCGGAGCGTGCCTTCCTGGGGGATGCAACCATCGATCAGGCTTTAAGCGAAGCGGACGCCGCCGTTCAGGCGGTCCTCGATGATTTCTATAAAAAATAAAACCAAGGGTGGAAGAAAGGCGGGAGTGAAATGGACAATACGCTAAACGACAATGCAGCACTCAAAGCCGATCCGATGCCGCACGGAAAGCCCGCCCGAAAACGGAAATGGGATCATGAGGGGAGATGGGGGCTGCTCATGGCCTCCCCCTATGTACTCCACTTTATCATTTTTGTGGCGGGGCCTCTCGCCGCATCCCTGTACTTCAGCTTCTCCGATTACGATATGCTGAATCCGCCCGAGTGGAGCGGACTGGATAATTTCCGGCGCATGGCCGAGGATTCGATGTTCTGGCGCTCATTGTGGAACACCTTGTATTTTGCGGTTCTGTTCGTGCCGCTCCAGACCTTCCTGGCCTTGGTGCTGGCGGTCGCGCTAAATCAGCGTTTGAAAGGGCTTAAATGGTTCCGGATGGCCCATTTTATCCCGGTGATCTCCTCCTGGACCGTCATCCTGTATGTTGCTGACGCTATATTCAACCCTCGCTTCGGTTTGGCGAATACGCTGCTTGCCAAGCTGGGGCTGGAAGGGCAAGGCTGGCTGCAGGATCCGAAGCTGGCGATTCCGCTGCTCGTGTTCATCGCGGTCTGGAAAGGGATCGGCTACATTATGGTCATTTATCTGGCAGGACTTCAAAGCGTTCCCGGGGATTTGTATGAAGCCGCGGAGATCGACGGCGCAGGAGCCCTGCGCAAATTCCGGTATATTACCGTTCCATTGATCTCGCCGACGACCTTCCTTGTCGTCATCATGAGCACGATCTCTACCTTCCAGGCATTTGAACAGATCTACGTGCTGACCGGCAGGGGCGACATCAGCTCGGCCGGAGGTCCGAATAACTCCAGCCTGGTCATGATGCTGTATTTATATCGCGAAGGGTTCACCTTTATGAGGATGGGGTATGCTTCCGCCATTGCCTGGGTGCTGTTTATGATCCTGTTCCTGCTGACGCTGATACAGCTTCGGGCCCAGAAGAAGTGGGTGCATTATGACTGATCAAGCGATCAAGATGGAACCGGGGATTTGGAACCGCATCGGAGGAAGGAGTGGCCTCAAATGAGAAGAAAGCTGCTGGGAAAAAGTATCGGATACGTGCTGATCGGGATCAGCTCGCTCATCATGATCGTGCCGTTTCTGTCGGCACTCATGAATTCATTGAAAACCTACAAGGAATATACAACGGTTCCGCCCCGCTGGATCCCTGACGTATTCCAATGGTCCAATTACGCCCAGGTGTTCGAGCTTGGGAATATTGGCGGCTACACGCTGAACAGCATCTTCGTAGCCGCATTGTCCGTCATCGGCGCCCTGATCTCCTGCTCGATGGTCGGTTATGCGTTCGCAAGACTGCGCTTTCCGCTGAAAAGCGCGCTGTTCGTGATGGTGCTGGGTACGATGATGATTCCGGCGGTGGTCATCATCATCCCGCATTTCATTATTTTTAATAAGCTGAACATGCTGGATACGCTCACGCCGTTGTGGATCATCGAATGGCTGGCTCAGCCGTTTGGGATTTTCCTCATGCGGCAGGCTTTTATGAATATACCTAAGGAGTACGAGGAGGCAGCCAAGATGGAGGGCTGCAATCCGTTCCAGATCTACCTGCGGATTTTTATTCCGATGGCCAGGCCTACCCTGGCGACGCTGGCGATCTTTACGTTCATGGGCAAGTGGAACGAGATTCTGACGCCTGTCATTTATTTGACCTCGAATGAGAAGTATACGCTGCCCATCGGCATTCTCTCCTTGTCAGGCCAGTGGACCGGCAATGAACAGCTTATGATTGCAGCCGCACTGGTCAGTCTGGTTCCGATCCTGCTGGTATTCCTGTTTGCCGAGAAATATTTTGTGCAGAACCACAATATGGCCGGCATTAAATAATGGAACGTTACTAACGTTACTATCGGCCCCGGAAGGGGCCATGTCTGTGATGGAAAGGATGAAAGAGAAGATGAAAATAGCGGCATTCAGCGGATCGTTAATCGATTACAGCATCCACGAAGCGATGTCGATCGCGGCCGGGCTCGGTTTCGACGGAATCGAAATTGCCTGCCGCGAACCGCACTTAAGTCCGGTAGCTTCGCTGCCGCGGGTTCGCGAAATGAAGGCCGTTGCGGAAGGCCACGGCTTGGAGATTCCTGCATTGGCAGGTTATATGGGGCATTTCTCCACAAGCGGAGATGCGGAATGCGCTGAGGCTTACGATCAGTTTATGGGCCTGCTTGAACGCGCGGTCATGTTGGAGGCGGGGATGATCCGGATCTTTCAAGGAGGGCCGAATGCCTTCCTGGCGGAGGATTATCATTATGCCAAGGCGGCTTTCTGGATTCGGAAATGCTCGGAGGAAGCCCGCGCTGCGGGAAAACGAATCGTGCTGGAGATTCACAACCAGAGCCTGGTAGAGACGACAGATAGCGCTTTGCGACTGCTGAATTTGATCGGCGATGACCAGGTTGGTCTGATTCATGACGCAGGAAATATGTACATCACGGACACGGAATTTGGGGAAGAGTCGGTCCGGCAGCTCGGAAGCCGTTTGTTCCATGTGCACATAAAGGATGAACGGCGGATCGCGCAGGGGAGCGCCCCGGGAACGTTCAAGAATTTGACCCGTCACGGGGAAGAGTTCTTCCTGCAGTGCCGCCTTGGTGAAGGAGAAGTGGATCACGGCGGGCTGCTCAGGGGACTTCGGGAATACCGGTACGGGGGTTGGCTTACGCTGGAATGCGCAGCTCCCTATCCGCCGAAGGAACGGCTTGCTTATGACCTGTCGGTCATCAAGGAGTGGCTGCAGGCTGTGGAGGTGTCGACCGGATGACGGGGAACGCGCGGAAATTTGGAATCATCGGCTGCCAGCATGCCCACATCGGCATGTTCATCGAGGAGATGCTGGCACTGGGCTACGAATGCGCAGGCGTATACGAACCGGATAATAAGCCGTTGGCCCGTACTCTTGCCGACCGGTACGGTCTGGAACTGACGGGGGATCGGGAATCGCTGCTGAGTGATGAAGGCGTGAGCGTTATCGGCTGCGCTGCCATCAACCATGAGAAGATCGATGTCATTGAGCTGTGCGAGCTGCACGGCAAGCCCGTCATGATCGACAAGCCTGCCGTGACGGATCGGGCGGGGCTGATCCGGCTGCGCGGCGTTCTAGAGCGGGGAAGAATCGAGGTAGGGATGATGCTGACCGAGCGCTTCCGCCCTTCCCTTCACACCATTCATCGGATGATTTGGGCGGGAGAGTTAGGGGACATCGTCCACATCTCGATGCGTAAGCCGCATCGGCTGAATCCGGAATCGAGGCCAGCCTGGCATTTTGACAAGTCGCAATCCGGAGGCATCATTAATGATCTATTCGTGCACGATTTTGACCTGTTACGATGGCTGACGGGCCGGGAGGTGGAGACGGCATACGGTTATCTGGCGAAGCATATGCTGCCTGAATACCCGACCTTTTATGATGCAGCCGGCGTGCAGGTATTCATGGCTGGCGGGATCACGGCACAGCTGTACGCGGACTGGCACACGCCCGCCGGCAGCTGGACTTGGGGAGACGGACGGATATTCGTAACGGGGACGCGCGGCACTGCGGAAATTCGGCTGGAAGGCGATCCCTTATTATCGAGTGATGAGGTTGCGCTTGTCATCACTGATCAGGAGCTGCGTTCTTTGCCTTTGGCACCGCCGCCCCTCTCCCTTGCGCAGGATTTCCTGAACCGGGTGGAGGGGGAAGAGGGCATCATCACGCATGACGATATCTACAAAGCCTCGGAGGCTACGGTGATGGCCGATGAGGGAGCACGAATTCTGATCCGGAAATAGGGAGTGTATACGGCTTTCATCGAAAACAGAGCGTGTGGAGGAGGCGTAGGAAACATGACAAAGGAAAAGCTGCCGGTTCGATTCGGGATCATCGGCTGCGGAATTATTGCGGATATCCATGCCAAGGGCATCTTGAACACGGAGGAGGCTGAGCTTGCCGCCGTGTTCGATACGAAACGGGAATCGGCGGTCAAGCTGACTGAAACGTATGGAGGAGATGTCTGCGACACATTAGAAGAACTGCTGGCGCGCGAGGATGTGGAAGTAGTCTGTATCTGCACCCCAAGCGGCATGCATGCAGAACAGACAGCATTGGTTGCACGGGCGGGCAAGCATGTGCTGGTGGAGAAGCCGATGGCGATCCGGCTTGACGATGTTGAGCGCATGATCGAGGTGTGTGCGGAGAACGGAGTGCTGCTCGCAACCGTCTTTCCGAGGCGCATGTCCCCGCAGGCCCGGTATGCCCGGCAGGTCATTCAGGAAGGACGGCTTGGGAAGCTCAGTTTATGCTCGGCGTATGTCATGCTGTACCGAGATCAAGCCTATTATGACAGTGCAGGCTGGCGCGGGACCTGGGCCATGGATGGCGGCGGGGCGATGATGAATCAGGGAATCCATACGGTGGATATGCTGCAATGGCTCGTAGGCCCTGTTGCGTCCTTGACTGCAAAGGCCAAGGCCGTGCTGCGCAATATCGAAGTCGAAGATACCGTTATCGCTGCGCTTGAATTTGCGAGCGGGGCGCTCGGCGTGCTGGAGATCACGACGACGGCCTGCGACGGCAAAGGACAGCGGCTGGTCATCCATGGGGATAAGGGCGTGCTCGTCATTGAAGAGGATACAATCGTATCCCTTGAGATCGATGGCCATCAGATTCAGCTGCCTGAGTTCGAGCCATTTAAAGTCATACCGGACGGTCACCGCCTGCAAATTCGAGATATGGCGCATGCCGTTCGCGAAGGCCGACAGCCTGTTATCACCGGGAAGGACGGCAGGCATTCGCTGGAAATTATTCTCGGCACCTACGAGGCTTCCCGCCAGCGCAAGGAAATCGAACTGCAGACCGGAACCGGTGTTGTAAGGGATGGAGGTGACTTTATGATGTCTCAGCGCAGCGCAAAGCCTGTGCTTGAAAAAGTTCAGGATCAACTGAAGGTCCGCGTTTATGACCAGCGGGAGGCGATGGGAAAGGCGGCGGCCGCCGATATCCGTGCGGCTATGCATCGCCTGCTGGACGAGAAAGAGCGCATTCGCATCGTCTTTGCGGCCGCCCCGTCCCAGAATGAGTGCCTGGCGGCGCTGGTTCAATCAGAAGGATTGGACTGGAGCCGAGTCACGGCTTTTCATATGGACGAATACATCGGCCTTTCCAAGTCGGCCCCGCAGCGGTTCGGGAACTTTTTATCCCGGCGGCTGTTTGATCTGGTATCTCCAGGAGAGGTGCATCTGATTGACGGCATGAATGATCCTGAAGCGGAGTGCGACAGGTACAGCGGATTGATTACCGCTGCGCCGATCGATATGGTGGTCCTCGGCATTGGCGAGAACGGGCATATCGCCTTCAACGATCCGCCCGTTGCCGATTTTGCGGATCCGTTATGGGTAAAGCGGGTGAAGCTGGACGAGGATTGTCGCCGGCAGCAGGTGAATGACGGCTGTTTCGCGAGCTTGGAGGAGGTTCCGAATTACGCGCTTACGCTTACCATTCCGGCCTTAATGTCGGCTGCCCATCTGTTCTGCGTCGTTCCGGGCGCAAGCAAGCGAGCGGCGGTACAAAGGACGCTGTACGGCGATATAATCGAGGCCTGTCCTGCCAGCATCCTTCGGCGGCATCCGGATTGCACGCTGTACGTGGACCTGGAGTCGTACGGGGAAGTCCGGAATGGATAGCCGCGAATTTGTTCGTATGGGCCGTCATTACGGAACAGGGGAGCAAATAAGGCTAGAATGGGACTCTGGCAGCCGGATAGAACGGATACTTCCTCACGATGGTGAAGAGGAGACGTGGATCGCTCCCGGATTGATCGATCTTCAGATTAACGGCGGCTATGGACATGATTTCAATTCGCTGCCGCTCACAACGGATACGATTATTCAGGCAACCCGGCGTCTATGGGAAAAGGGCGTAACGCTGTACTACCCCACCGTCATTACCAACGGAGACGAAGAGATCGAGCAATTGCTTCGGGTTATCGACGCGGCTTGCCTGGAGGATGAAGCGGTGGGTTCAACCATAGGCGGGATTCATTTGGAAGGCCCTTTTATTTCTCCGGAGGAAGGGCCAAGGGGAGCACATGATTCCCGGTACATCAAGGAGCCGGACTGGGCATTGTTCACGAGATGGCAGGCGGCATCGGGGAATCGGATTCGGATCGTCACCCTGTCGCCGGAGTGGCCGAATGCAGCGAGTTTTATCCGGTCTTGCGTCGAATCGGGAATCGTTGTATCGATCGGGCACACCGCCGCGACGCCTGCGCAAATTCGGGAAGCCGTGGAAGCAGGAGCCACGATGTCCACCCATCTGGGTAATGGCGCACATCTGACGCTGCCGCGGCATCCGAATTATATATGGGAGCAGCTTGCGCAAGATCAGCTGTGGGCAGGCATCATTGCGGACGGGAACCATCTGCCGGATTCGGTCATCAAAGTGATGCTCCGCGCCAAGTCGTCCAGAGCGCTGCTCGTCAGCGATGCCGTCTATTTAAGCGGGATGCCGCCAGGCGAATACGAGACCCATATCGGCGGTCATGTTGTGTTGACACCGGAAGGCCGACTGCATCTAGCCCGCAAGCCCGGGCTGCTGGCCGGCTCGGCCATGATGCTTGCCGATGCGGTTTGGCGGCTGGCTCAGTCGGGGCTGTGCACGTTTCCAGATGCTTGGGACATGGCTTCCATGCGGCCCGCCGAGGCGATGGGGCAAGCGGAACCCTATGGCCTGAAGAGAGGAGCGCAGGCCGACTTCGTGCTTCTGGAGAAGCGCAAGGGGTGCCTCCGCATTGTGGAGACCGTCAAGGGAGGGCGTTCAGTTTACCAAGGGGATTGTTAGGTGTTAAAATATAGTAAATATAACTAAAACCCGGATTTCGATCTGGGTTTTTCCTTATCACGGAACAGGAGGGAGTGGAGACATGCTATTGAAATGGAGAGTTCCCGTTGTACGGCAAATCTCGGCTTGGACATTTGTGCTGCCTATCCTCTTATTCACGATAGAGATTCTGTTTATTCGTGACGGGCACTGGTTTCACTTTTATGGACTTTTGTCCACTGTCGTTATTCCGCCATTCGGGATCGCGCTCTCCATACGTTCCTATGGCGTAACCGATTCAGCCAAGGACCTGTTATTAATAGCCTGCAATGTGCTTGCGTTATTCTCTTATTTTATCTACACCTTTTTAGGATATCTAATACTGGGTCCATAGGTTGTAATGAATGCAGCTGCAGATTCCTTCCCTCTTTTATTTTATGTTAAAGACCAGGCGAAAAATATCCCTTCTTGATTTCAAGAAGGGGTATTTGCATCCTATTCTAATCACATGGTCTTCGATGGGGTTAAACAACCTTCGGGATTTCTCATCCCCCCAAAGGTATCTAACGCAACCATCTTCAAAATCATGATGATCGTAATAACCAGAATAGTAAGAGTATTCTCCTACTGTAATCATTGGGTTTGTGACAATATCCTTTATATACTTTATTTCGGACCAGTGCTCGAACCGATAGATGCCGATAAAATAACCCATACCCTTTGCCAAAAGGGGGACTTAGCTGCCTCTAACCATACTTCGCCATCATCTCCTTCAGAATTTCCTTCATGCGATCCACCAACTCCGGTGGCTCCTTCGCGGTGGCTTCATTTCCTAATCCGATAAAAAATTTAGAAAAATACAAAAGCTCGCTGGCAGGGACGTTCTGATCAAGCCGTCCGCTTCCATCCGGCCGCTTAGCAATATGGGGGACAGGACATAATTCAGATTCACAGCGCTGAACGCCTTCCCGGCTCAGATCCACGACCATCCGAATATAGGCGGATTTCTCGACGCCATATTCCCTCCAATTGCCCAAATGGATATGCCGGTGATCCCGCGGCTCGATTCCCGTTGTATCATAGGCCACGGACTGCATACGGTCACACCGGAACAGGCGAAAATCCTCCCGCAAAAAACAATAAGCGGCACAATACCAGAAGCCGTTGCTTGCATAGATGCCTACGGGTTGGATGCTTCGCGCGGCATAGCCTTCCCTGCTCTCGTATAACACCGTAACGACCCGCTGAGCGACGGCGGCATCCAGCAGAACCCCGAGGGATTCAACCTTCTGCTGCCTGGTGTGCGTCAGAAAATCCACACGGTTCTTCATCTGGTCAATCCGGTCACGAACATCACCCGGCATGTAATAATAAAATTTCTGAAGCGCGGTAGAGGACTCAGCTTCAAAGGGAAGAAATAGATAATGACGCAGGGCGTGGCTGGCAAAAAACATCGCAACGGCTTCTTCCTCGCTGAAGGCGATCGGGGGGAGAATCCGTTCTTTGAGCACCTGGTATCCGCCGTGCGGTCCTACCTCGGAATAGAGGGGAACGCCCAGCTCGCTGAGCTCCTGCAGGTCCCGCAAGATCGTGCGAGAGGACACGCCGAATTGATCGGCCAATTCCCTTACCGTGAATTTCCGCATCCGGTTCACGGTCATCATCAGCTCCATGAGACGTTTGGATTTGGACATTAGATCAGCTCCGTATCTGTTTGATGACTATGACAATAGTTGTCACCATTATACGCTATACTGGCTGTAGAACCCAGAGACCCTTTATAACTAAAAAATGGAGTGATGAAACGTGAATCAATTGCATGAAATGAAGCACCTGTTGTTTGAGGAACTGGAGCTTATCGTTAGGACCAGTTCGAATCTGATCGGCAAAATTTCACCGGAGCATTGGGATTACAGGCCTGCCCACAATATGAGATCGCTTCAGGAACTCGTGCATCATCTGGTGTCAGTGCCTGCGACGGACCTGTTGATTCTGCAAGAGAAGAGTGAAGCGGAGATCCGGGAGCTGGAAGCTAGCATCGCCGCTGACGGCGTGGACAAGGACAAACTGATCTCCTGGATGACGAAGGGACTTTCGGATGTAAAATCTTATATGGGCGGACTTACAGATGAAGAATTTATGCAGAAGAAAACCAAACCCTTCTACTTGGAGCATGGTTCAACCCAAGCTAAGTGGCTAATTGAAATCGTCACGCATGCCCAGCATCATCGGGCGCAAATGTTCAATTACCTGAAAGCCCAGGGCTATGAAGTGAGTATGTTCGATTTATATTAAAGTTAAAGAGCGGATACCTAGTGGTATAAAGGAGGAGTAAAGATGCTGAACTTGTTTTTAACATCTTCGTTTAAAGATGTTGTTGATCTTTTTAGAGAATTCGTTGCTGATGATCTGAAAGGTAGGAGTTTAACGTTTATTCCTACTGCCAGTATTCCAGAAGAAATCACCCACTATGTTGATACGGCAATAGAAGCATTCGAAGAGTTGGGAGTTGTCGTTGAAGAGCTTGACATATCTGCAGCAACTTCGCAGGAAATCAAAGAGAAGCTAGAACGAAATGATTATATTTACGTATCTGGTGGAAATACGTTCTACTTGTTACAAGAGCTGCGGAAGTCAGGGGCAGACAAGATCATAACAGATCAAGTTCATTCGGGAAAATTATATATTGGAGAATCAGCGGGATCTATAATAACATCTCCCGATATAGAGTATGTAAAATTCATGGATGATATAGGTAAAGCAACTGCATTAAAATCGTTTGAGGGTTTAAACTTCATCCATGTTTATCCTGTCCCGCATTATAACAACGAACCTTTTAAAGACGCAGCTTCCGATTTAATGGCTCACTATAATTCTAAATTAAATCTCGTGCCTATTTCCAATACGCAGGTAATCCAAGTACATAAAAATAATATAGTTGTTCGTTAGTTCGCTCGAGGACAGGAAGGAGAGCAACCGAAAGACGGAAGGACGCTCCGGTGACGGGCAGCATGAGGTGAAGCTCAAAACCTCGTCGGGGAATATCTCGATAAAAATAAAATAACATGCTAGAAAATAAGAAAAAGAAGCATCCCCGTACTGGTCCGTTCCAGAGTTCACAGTTTATGTGCTCTAGAAGCAGACGATCAGGGGATGCTTGCATGTTAACCTATTAAACTCTTATATGATTAAGAAAAATGATAGCACCTTATTCTTCGGCAGGCACTGAAGCCTTGGATGAAGCGGAAGATCTCATATATTGCGGTGGGTTTACGTTATCAATCAGCAGGATACCGTCGTATTGGTCACGGGCAATCAGACTTTCGGGGATCATGCCCCAGCTATAGGCAAAACGCGGCTCGAACATCCAAGAATTACCCGACTCACGTGTTTGGTAACGCAGGTCAACGAAGGTATACGGCGAGCCTGCGGCCGACAGGATCGATTCGATGGATCCCGGCTCTGCCGGCAGAACGTCATGCACATTCCCCATGTTATCTGCGGTTTGTCCGCTGGCTGGATAGAGGCCAAGCACGTAGCTGTATTTTTTCATTTCATCCGAGAGTTTTTCTCCCATTAAAGCCACCGGATAAGGGCTGCCCATGACTTCGGTTTGAGCCTTGCGGATGTGATCGTTATGCCCCCAGACGATGAATTTCTCCGTTGGATAGACTTCGGTAGCCAGCCACATGAGATTATCGTGCATCGCCTGATCCCGCCATTCCATCGATTCCAGGAACGGTGCATAATCCCCGCTTTCCATGCCGAGGGTCGACTTGATGGAGAGCTCCACATATTCCCCAGCTACCCGAATCCGGTCGTTCAAACTTCTTTCAAGCAGCAAGGGAAGCTTGGGGTTATCCGGATATAGCTGCTTAACATGAGCTTCATTTGACTCTGTTTTTAAGGATTTTATAGCATCTTTGTATACTTGAATCAGCTGATTCTTCTCTTTGCGGTATGCGGCAAGATCCGTACCTAGAGAGTACTCCGACAATTTCTTCTCCGCTTCCGCTAGACGCTTAGCCATGGCCTGATCCTGAAGCCATTGCCCATCCAACAGCGGATGCTGCAGCTGCATGTCAAAACCGGTCAGCACGAGCGGCTGCTTGCTCTTTTGTGCTGCTTGTATGTATTCGAACAACGGCAATATCTCCTTGGACCACCAGACGCCAAAGATGGAATCCTTCATCGTTTGTTCCGCGCTCTGCTGTCCGGCCCGGCCGTAAGCCAAGGAGCTATTGCCAAGACCACTCTCAAAGGCCAGAACGTTGTAACCCATCTCCTGATGCAGGAACTGGATCAAACGGGTCTTGGCCAGATTGAACTCGCCAACCCCGTGGGAGCTTTCCCCCAGAAACACGAAACGTTTATCTTGCAGCAATGGTTTTAGCATAGCCAGATCTTTATATTGGTTTGGACCGCCCGCCGTTTCGGCGGGCTGAATCGAATCCAGTCGGTACGCATGGTCTTTGGCCCAATTCTCCCACTCGGCAATCTTTTCATCCGAAGTTCGGGCTGTTTTAACTTCTGTAACCTGGCCTTGGATGGAATCGGCGGTAGAAGCATATGTTTTTCCGTGAGGGATTAGGGAAGTTCCTATGACAGAAGCGGTGAGCAGAAACACGGTGAATGCTTTTCTAGCGTTATGTAGTGGCATAGAGGATCACTCCTTTTAAGATGTCGTATGATTGTTAAATGGTATGAACGGACGTGTAAAGATGCCCGCCACTAAGTGCTTTCTGCCTTGAATGTGAGTATCACCTCCTTAATATAGCCGAGTTTACGGCTCGATGGTTCAACGCCGCCATGAGCTGGCCGCTTAATCCTCTTCCCAGAACAGATCGTTCAGCGTACGCGATAATGCCTTGCATATGGCAACGCACAGGCTGAGGGACGGATTATATTTCCCCAGCTCGATCAGGCCGATGGTCTGCCTGGAGACACCGACGATCTGGGCCAGTTCTTCCTGCGATAAATCCTTCTCGACGCGGGCCATCTTCAATTTGATGTTTTTCATGCGGCAGTCCCCCTGACATCCCTTTCTACGAGTCGAAAGGATCGTTCTGTGACATTTTCTGGCTTACCTTGTTGGCGCCGTAGTGGATCAACCAATTTACCCCGACAAAGAGCGGGATGTAGAAGATCAGTGAGACGCAGAAAACGCTAAAGAAATATTTGAGCTCGGTCGTACTGTTGTCATTGCCAAACAGAATCGCGCTGCGGATACCGAAAAAAAGAGCAAGTGCGACACCGATAATGAGCCCCCAAATTGCCGTGCGCATGCTGAACGATATTTTGCTCCGCTGGTCATGGACCTCCACTTCATCCGAGTAAATCCCCAGCGCAACGCTGCGTATCCCAAAATATAAGCTGCCTCCCAGGATGATCAGCATTTCCAGCCAGACGGACTCCGTTCGCGGAAGCGCAAAGGATTTGATGATGACGGAAATGCTGCATATGATCATGATCAAGGTATACACCTCTTTATATAACTTGTTCTTTAGATTGACGATACGCTCATCTTCGGCCGTGCTCTTCTTAAACCAATTCAAGCTCATCATTCCTTCCTTATGGTTAGATAGGTTCTTGAGATTTTCTGGATACATGCATTGTAATAGTATTTACGTCTTTTTGCAATATATATATGTCATTTTGAATTTAATATTTGTCTTTTTAAGTGAGGAGGTGGATAGAGTTTCAAGCACTCATCATAGTCCATAGGGGGAGCATATTCTTGATATTTTTTGCTGAACCGGACGCATGGCCGAAGGTTTACATTCTGTGCTCGCGTGTTAAAATTGGAACAGGGCATCTCTCTTGCCCGAATTGATATCAGGAGCGTGTTTTTTCGTGATCCATTTCATTCGGTTACGTTAATGTGAGGTACAGATCAAAGTAGGCTCGGCCCATTTTTTTTGACAACTGCGGCCGGAGTTTATTTTTCTGTGCCTTTTTCATTGCGATCAATCGAATGAAAGGGTGGTTTCGCTGTGTCCAACAATGAAAAATTGTTAAAAAAAGCACAAAAACTTTCGATACACGAGAAGATGTTTCAATGCCCGATTTGCGGCGGTGCCATGAAGGTAGAACGGACGGCCAGCCTGAAATGCGATAACAGGCATTGCTATGATATATCCAGACAGGGATACGTCAACCTGCTGAACCATTCGTCCAAAACCAAATACGATAAGGCCTTGTTCGAGGCTCGAAAAACGATGAGCGACAGCGGCTTCTTCGGCCCCATGGTAGAAGCGGTAACGAATCGCCTGATCCAGGAACTGAGGTCCCGGGAATCCGTGAAGCCTGTAAGACTGCTTGATGCAGGCTGCGGGGAGGGCTCCCATCTCTCCGACATTATACGTAAGCTTCGGGAGCAACGAATGGTGCCGGACGTTCTCGGTGTGGGTATGGATATTGCCAAGGAGGGAGTCGTAATGGCTGCCAAGACATTCCCGGACCCGATGTGGTGCGTGGCCGACCTGTCTCAGAGTCCGTTTGCCGACCAGCAGTTTGATTACATTTTGAATATTCTGTCTCCTTCCAATTATTCGGAGTTCAGGCGGCTGCTAACGAGTAAGGGAATGTTGGTGAAGATAATCCCGGGGAGCATGTATTTGCAGGAGCTTCGCGCTTTGTTTTATACAGGAACAGGTAAAGAGACGTATTCCAATAACGGCACGATAGAGCTGTTCATCCGTCACTTTGAACGGATCGAATTCGAAGAGCTTCGGTATCGCATCATTCTGGATTCCGATCAGGTGAAGCAACTGATTCACATGACGCCGTTATCCTGGAGCACCTCACCTGAGGTTATTGAACGGATGCCAGATGGAGAGATGGAGGTAACCGCCGACTTCACACTTCTCTATGGATGGGTATGAGGAGTTGTCTACTCCGATACGTTTCCCGGCCAACCGGTTGAATCCAGCAATCAGGTTCAGATCTGCATCATGACCGATGCAGCCGAGCGTGCGAAGCAGATATATGAAGCGCTGCGGGAGGGCGGCCAGGTGGTTATGCCGCTGCAGGAAACGTTCTGGAGCCCAGCCTACGGGATCGTTGCGGATAAATACGGTGTATACTGGAATATCTCAACCGAAGTTGAAGCGCAGAAGTAGATACTACTCCTGCTGGTGTAATAAAAAGGGCCCTGACGGATTTGCCGTTTGGGCCCTTTTTCGTTTATAGCAATCTACGACTCGAATTGCATAAGTGTGTTTTTCGACCGGTCAAGCGTCTGGAAGCGCTTCTGGTCAAACATGGGCTGTTATAACTAGCTAACTAACTTAATCGATACTTAGTGACTACAGGACTAAGGAAGGAAGGGCATATATACTCCACTTTGAAATATGGTAATTGCGAAAAATAGGCAGATTTTCGCGAAGAGCCAGGGAAAGGAGTGCGATGTACCATGAAATAATCGAGCTCGGAGCAAGCAGGCTATAGTCTAAAAGTTAGGGGGCCGGAATTCCTATTGGAAGAAACCAAGCCATTAGGTAAAATATCCCTTGTTTACTATCTATAGAAGAGGGGCGAATTTCGATGAGATTGGTGCGAAAATCCGTATTGACCCTATGCAGCCTTTTGCTTGCAGTCTCGGTCCTATTTCCGCAAACAACGGTTCACGCAGCGGATCAGAAATGGATGAATCAAGTATGGAGCGAATATAAATCCTATAACAAGAAGACGGTCAATGCGTATAACAATTACCAGAAACAAGTAGACAAGGAATATAAGGTGTTTTATGATGCAAGCCATGCGTCCCTGGATCAGCTGGAGAAAAAAGTGCTGGAAGATCAAAAGCACTGGGACGAGAAGCTTCAAGCAGATCTGGATCAGCTGAAGCTGAAGTATGAAGGGAACCGAGATTTAAAGGATAAGCTGACACAATATGAACGGTTCATCAATCCAAGTTATTTAAACGGTCCGATGTGGAAGTATGCGAAAGCCGCAGACCGGGATTATTTGAACAGCACCCTCTGGAAGCTAAGCAAAGAAATGAACGAGGATTATTTGAACAGCCCGATGTGGAAGCTTCGTAACGGATCCAGTACGTCGTACCTGAACAGTCCGATGTGGAAGTATAAACAGGGAAAAATCAGCAAAGCAACAGCTAAGAGCCAATACAGCAAGCTGTTTAAGGAACAGACAAACGCAATCTCCAAGGGCAATGCCGCAAGAAAATCCGAAATAACGAAAATGGCAAGCGGTACGCAGAAGAAGATAGGCGAGCTATACAAGGAAACGGTAATCACACTTGAGACACGCCGCGAGGAGGCACTGAAGAGCATCTCCGACCTTCGGATCGAAATCACCGGAGAAGGCTTGCAGTGGGAAGCGCTGCTCGCGCAGAAACCATAATATCGTAATATTATCTCTTACAAGAGAGGAGCTGTCCCTGGTCTGAACATGACCAGCGGACAGCTTTTGTTTTTGTAAAAATGAAAACAAGAAAATGCAGGATATTCTTTGACTTTGACTGCTTTTTCAAATAATATTATGTCTGTAACCTAACAAGAACTAACATAAATAACACGAGAAATGAACGACAAATTCGCACTTAAGTAGGTAGATAACGATGAAAACGAAAGTGACGATTCAGGAAATTGCCGATTTCACCGGCGTGTCTAAATTCGCGGTATCCCGTGCTTTGTCGGGAAAGTCGGGCGTCAGTCCGCAGACCAGGGACATGATTCTGAAGGCAGCGGGGCAACTGGGGTACTTTAAGGATCAGCCGAACCAAGCCGCGGGGAAAAACCAGCAGCTTCAAGATCCGGAAAACAGAAAATGGGCGGGGGCAGTGCTTGTTCTGTTCCCGAATGTCCGTTATCAAAATCGGGAATCCCTCTATTGGGGACCGGTATTTGACGGCATATCCGCTCGCCTGAATCAGAAGGGGCTGGACATTCTTACGCTGACGGAGCCATCGAATGACCATATGTTCACTCTGTTAAATCCCCAGGGCATTCTCGGGATTGTGACGGTGGGATCGGTATCCACCCAAAATTTAATGGATATCAAGAAGCTGAACATTCCCGTGGTCATGGTGGACCACATGGACCCGGCTTTTCAATCGGATACGGTATTCACCGACAATATGCACAGCATGAAACAAATCATGACCAAGCTGATCAGCAGAGGTTATAAAAAGTATCAGTTCATCGGCAATATCGAAGATGCCCAGAGCTTTTACGAGCGCTGGATCGGCTTCTCGTCCACGCTGGCCGAATACAAAATCGAACATCATCAGCTGCCATCCCTGATCAGCCCGGAGATTGAGAATATACACGCAGCGTTAGAAAAGGTCCTTGCCGGAAGCGAGCTTCCGGAAGTGTTTGTTTGCGCCAACGATATCACCGCCATGTTCGCAATGGAGGCGCTCAGGAATCAGGGCATCGACGTACCTGGCCACGTACAGGTGACCGGATTTGATAATACGTACGATAACCTGCCGATTATGGCAACCGTCAACATCGATAAGGAACTGCTCGGGATGCGTGCCGTCGATCAATTGCTCTGGCGGATATTGAACCCGGATTCCAATTACGAGCGGCTTTTAATTCAAGCGGATGTCATTGTTAGGGACTTGAATAACGTAACACGCGATACGGATGAAACGTAAGCTGCATTGTCCTATTCCCACGTTAGCCCCGATGTCTTCACGACATCGGGGCTTTTTATGTATTCATAACAAAAGGATAACAAATTTCATGATCATATAAGGGTCTCGTTTGCAGTATATGTTGAAATATATCGTTGGTACATAAGGAATTGCATCGAAAAAAGACGAGTTTCGCAGACTGGATTTGTAATCGCTATCACTAAATATTTGTGTTATTTATAATAATTAATTAGGTATATTGTTATTATTATCATAAAATATATTGACGAGATTACAATCAGAGTGATATATTTTTTGGCAAACGTGGATAACGGATTGGGGGGAGCCGAGGAAAGCAGCAGGAAAAAACAGTGAATCATTCCAATCAACATCATCTTGGGGGTACATGCAGATTTTAAACAGGGCGTTAAACAAATAGGGGAGGTTTTTAGCGTGAGAAAAATGAAAGGGCTTTCTTTATTGCTTGTCTGTTTATTATTTTTGATTACGGCCTGCAGTGGCGGAGGGGCTAAACAAGCGGAGACACCGCCTGCGACTCCGGCTCCTAGCACGGAAACGGCCGCAGAGACTCCAAAAGAAGAACCCGCTGAACCTGAAGCAGAACCTGTAGATCTAGGCGGCCGCGTGATTAAGGTTGCTTCTTGGTGGGACCTGAAGCCGGCAGGCACAACAGCCGGAGAGAAAGCCCGCCTGGAGAAGATTGCCGAAATCGAGAAGAAATACAATTGCAAAATCGAGTTTGTTAACGTTCCCTTTGAGGAGTACATGAATAAATTTACGACAAGCGTGCTGGCAGGCGAGCCGTTTGCCGATATCGTACAGCTGGAGTACAAATCGGCACTGCCGGCTATTATGAAAGGGCAGATCCTGCCGATCAGCGAGTTTACGACGGATCAGAACAATATCAATAACGAAGCCGATCTGCAGGCGAAATATCCTGCCATTGGCGGAGGGGAATACGGTTTCGATAATCCGACCTCCATCGGACTTGGACTTCATTACAATCGCGATTTGTTTAAGAAGAACGGCCTCCCGGATCTTCAGGAGCTGCATGCCAAAGGAGAATGGAACTGGGATAAACTCATGGAGATTGCCAAGCAGGCAACCAAGGATACGAATAACGATGGGAAAACCGACGTATGGGGCTTCTCCGGTTGGGCGATTGATGTGGTTAAACATTTCACCGCCGCTAACGGGGGCAAAATCGTTGATGATTCCAATGGCAAAGAAGGCTTGTCCGATCCGAAAACATTGGAAGCAGCCGAATTTGTGAATCGCCTCTACAACGTGGAGAAGGTGGTTAAAGTCAAGAGCGGCAACAAAACGAACTGGGAAGAAACAAACACCTTTAAAGACGGTGATGTAGCCATGTTTACGGCAGCGGAATGGATGCTAGGCGACATTACGTTCGAGGTCGGCGTGGTTCCGATTCCTAGCGGTCCGCAAGGCTCGCCGGAAACAACGTATGCCAATACCGCCGCATCCGCGAAGTTCATTCCAAAGGGCGTGAAAGATCCGGCCATCGTCTATCAAATTTATGAAGAGACGTTCGATATACCGCCAACAGAGGAATATCCGGGTCAGGATTACCTGGAGAGCATCTATACCAATCAGGAAGACATCGACATGATTCGCGAGCATATTGCCGGAACCGGTGTCATCACGGTCGACGAAGCATACACGGATTACCCTACGGGCGCTTTCATTGAGGATATTATCGTGAACAATCAATCGGTAACCGCTACGGCCGAGAAATATAAACAACAGGCGCAGGCTGCTGTCGATAAAATGGGCAAATAAGATGGACGGGGGCGTTAAAGCTTAGAGCCGCGCCCCCTTCTCCTGAACAGGGGGATGAACATTGACACTTCATGTGCAGCTAAAAAAATGGATGAACCGACTATTGATTCTTTTGGCGGTCATGGCCGCTTTGATTCTGTTTTTTAATAGAGGGGGAAATGAACCCGGATCCGGCATCAAGGCGGGAGACAGCCGTACAGAGCTTTCATTGGAACGTCCCGCATCGCTGGTCAAACTCAGCACGCAGCCGGGAAAAAGCATTTCGTATGCCCAGTATTTGTCGGATCATGACGGAAAGAGTCGGCCTGATCGTGTAATCACGATTCCTGCCGCGGATTACAGCCGTATTGAGGGCGGGGATTTCCGCAAGCTGGAGGCCTATGAGGGTCGGCCTGGAACCTCGTTATTTACGGGGGAAAAGGGTGAGGTGGAATGGAAGTTTCGTGTAGAGGAAGAGGGACTGTATAACCTATCCTTGCTCTACTATCCAGTGGAAGGAAAGAGCTCCTCTATTGAGCGTTCCATCCGCATCGACGGGAAGCTTCCCTTTCAAGAGGCTGCTTATTTGCAATTCGACCGGATATGGGATAACGCCAAGGACAGCATCGATCAGGATAACCAGGGCAATGACCTGAGACCGAAGCAAATCGAACGTCCGGCCTGGATCGAGGCGGTGCTGAAGGATGCCGACGGATATATCACGGAGCCGTTTCTTTTTTACTTTGAAAAAGGAGAGCATACCGTGTCTCTTACAGCAGCAAGGGAGCCGATGGTGATCGGGGAGCTGAAGCTTTTCAAGCAGGAGCGCCCGCTGACGTACGCCGAGCTGCATCAACAGTATGAGACTGAAGGAGCTCGAATAACCGAAGGAACTTTACTGACGATACAGGGTGAAGACGCCGTCGCCAAATCATCACCGACCTTGTATCCGCTAAGCGAGCGTTCGAGTCCGAGCGTCAGTCCCTACAGCGCCTCGAAGGTCCGAATCAATACCATTGGCGGCTTCAACTGGCGGCTGCCCGGGCAGTGGATTGAATGGGAGCTGGATGTACCCGAGAGCGGGCTCTACAAGATTGCATTCAAATCGCAGCAAAATTTTGTGCGGGGCATGTACGCGACGAGAAAGCTGACGATCGACGGGAAGGTTCCGTTTGAGGAAATGAACCATGTTCCGTTCCGATTTAAGAACGGATATCGCATGGACGTGCTTGGAGGCGATGAACCCTATCTGTTCCGGTTGGAGCAAGGTAAGCATGTGTTGCGCCTCGAGGCGAGTCTGGGTGAATTCGCTCCGCTCATTCACGAGGTGGAGGACAGTCTGCTGAACCTGAATGCCATGTATCGCAAAATATTGATGATCACTGGCACGAATCCGGATGATTTCCGCGATTACCGGGTGGAGCAGCGGATACCGGAGCTGCTGGAAATCTTCCGATTCGAAAGCGACAGACTGAAAGTCGTCGCGGCCAGATTGGTTGAACTGTCGGGACAATCCGGCGACCAGGAAGCGCTGCTGAAGACCATGGCGCTTCAGCTGGATGAGATGATCGAGAAGCCGGATACGATTCCGCGCAGGCTGGAGGCTTACAAGACGAATACCGGCGGACTTGGAACATGGCTGCAGCAGGCTAGGGAGCAGCCGCTCGAGATCGATGCCCTCTATGTTGCCTCGGCCGATGTCAAGCTGCCCAAGAGCGGGATGGGTGCCGGTGATAAGGTGAAGCATGAGGTGACGACGTTCTTCAGCTCCTTCTTCATCGATTACAACAATATCGGTAATGTCGCGGATACGAAGAATCAGCGTTCGATCACGGTATGGATCGGCAGCGGTCGCGATCAGGCCAATACCATCAAGGCGATGATTGACGAGACCTTTACGCCGGAGACCGGCATTAACGTCAATCTGAAGCTGGTCAACATGGGAACGCTGCTCCCCGCAACATTGTCGGGACAGGGACCTGAGGTCGCGATGCAGATCGGCAATGATCTGCCGGTGAATTTTGCCATGCGGAATGCCGCAGCAGACCTGACGCAATTCCATGATTTCGATTCGGTATCGGACCGATTCAGGAACAGCGCCTTGGTGCCATACCGATACCTGGACGGCGTGTACGCGCTGCCTGAGACGCAAACCTTCAATATGATGTTCTACCGGAAGGATGTGCTGGAGGAGCTTGGACTTGAAGTTCCGAAGACCTGGGACGATGTAGCCAGCCTGCTTGCCGTATTGAACAAAAATCATATGCAATTCGGTCTTCCCGTTGTGGCGCAGGCACCGGATCAGTGGACTACACTGCCGCCGAATTCTTTGTATGCGGCGCTCCTGATGCAATCCGGCGGGCAATTCTACCGCAACAACAATCAGGAGTCGGATCTGGATTCCAAGATTGGGCTCGAAGCCTTTAAACAATGGACGGAATATTACACGGATTACAAGCTGGAGCGGGAGTATGATTTTGCGAACCGGTTCCGTACAGGACAAATGCCGATCGGCATTTCCGACTATACCACCTATAATCAGCTGTCCGTGTTCGCGCCGGAAATTCGTGGCGTATGGGGCTTTGCGCCCGTTCCGGGAACCGTTCAGGCTGACGGCACGATTGATCGAACCGTTCCGAGCGGTGGCAGTGCCGTGCTGATGCTGGATGATGCCAAGGATAAGGATGCGGCCTGGGAGTTCCTGAAATGGTGGACCAGCGATGCAACGCAGACCAGCTTCGGCCGCGAGATGGAAGGCTTGATGGGCGCAGCGGCACGCTATCCGACCGCCAATATTAAGGCGCTTGACAGTCTGCCATGGCCGGTTGCCGATTATGAGAATTTGAAATCGCAATTTGAATGGGTGCAGGGAATTCCGGAGGTGCCGGGCGGTTATTCGACGGGCAGACATCTGTTTAATGCCTTCTACCGAGCGGTGATCAGCGGCATCGAGCCGCGGGAGGCCTTGATGGATTCCGTGCAGTATATTCACGACGAAATCCGGACCAAGCAAGAAGAATTCGGCGAGCCGCAGGGATAGGGGGAATCCAAATTGCATAATGTCAGCCTTCAGGATCCTGAGGTTACGATCTCTGCCGCTGTTCACCCGGTGAAGCCGCAATCATGGTGGAAGCGGAAACAGGCGGAGATCAAGGCCAGCAAGCATTCCTATGTTTTGCTTGCGCCTTATATGATCCTGTTCACGCTGTTTACCGTTTTTCCGGTCGTTATTTCCATGATTCTCAGCTTTACGTATTTCAACATGCTGGAATTTCCGCGGTTTGTCGGTTGGGATAATTACACGCGTTTGTTCCTGGAAGACGATATCTTTCTGGTTGCGCTGAAGAATACCCTTCTCTTCGCCGCCATCACAGGACCCATCAGCTATTTGGCCTGTTTCCTGTTTGCGTGGGTCATCAATGAGCTGGGGCCGCGGCTGCGGGCGTTCATGACTCTGATCTTCTATGCGCCTTCGATCTCCGGGAACATTTACTTCATCTGGCTGATGATCTTTTCGGGCGACCGCTACGGCATAGCGAACGGCATGCTGATTAAGCTGGGCATCATCCTGGAGCCGATCCAATGGCTGAAGACCGAAGCGTTGATTATGCCGATCATCATTCTGGTCCAGCTGTGGCTCAGCCTCGGAACCGGCTTTCTGGCTTTCATCGCCGGTCTTCAGACCGTAGATAAAACGCTCTACGAAGCCGGTGCCGTGGACGGGGTCCGCAACCGTTGGCAGGAGCTGTGGTACATTACGCTGCCTTCGATGCGGCCGCAGCTCATGTTCGGCGCGGTCATTCAGCTTACGACATCGTTTGCCGTGGCCGACGTATCGATTGCGCTTGCCGGTTTCCCGAGCGTGAATTATGCGGCGGAAACGATCGTAACGCATCTCATCGATTTTGGCACGACTCGCTTCGAGATGGGTTTTGCTTCGGCGATTGCGACCGTGCTGTTCATTCTGATGGTGGGAACCAACCTGATCGTCCAAAAATTGCTGCGCAAGGTAGGTGAGTAGACGCATGAGGGTTACATACGAACTTCCAAAAAAACGGGGCAGCCGCCTGCTGAACGTAAGTATTAAAGGGCGCAGCAAACGGGTAAACCGATCCTTCATGGGCACTTTCTCCCTGTTTGCGCTGCTGGCGGTGTTCGGCGCTTTCATGGCGCTGCCCTTGGTGTATGCCATCAACAATGCCTTCAAGCCGCTGGACGAGATTTTCCTGTTCCCGCCCACGTTGTTTGTCCGCAATCCCACATGGAATAATTTTTCCGATTTGATCAATCTGCTCGGTCAGTCCTGGGTACCGTTCTCGCGGTATATCTTCAATACGGTATTCATTACCGGCGTTGGCATTGTCGGGCACGTGATCTTTGCCTCCGCTGCGGCATATCCGCTGGCCAAGCACAAGTTTCCGGGCAAGGTTTTTCTATTCCAAATCGTGGTGTTGTCCCTGATGTTCACGCCGGTCGTTACGGCGACGCCGAACTATATGATCCTGTCGTGGCTGGGACTGATTGACACCTACTGGGCAGTAATTATACCGGCATTCGGTTATTCGCTCGGCCTATACCTGATGAAGCAGTTCATGGAGCAGATACCGGATGCCCTGCTTGAAGCGGCCAAGATCGACGGAGCCAGCGAATACCGGATCTTCTGGTCCATCGTGATGCCTAACGTGAAGCCGGCGTGGCTTACCTTGATTATTTTGCTGTTCCAGATCCTATGGGGGACCGACGGCAACGGCTTTATTTACAGCGAGCAGCTCAAGACCCTGCACTATGCGTCCAATCAGATTATTCTGGGCGGTATATCCCGGGCCGGCGCAGGTGCGGCCGTGGCAGTCATCCTGATGAGTGTGCCGATTGTGCTCTTTCTGTTCTCGCAGAGCCGGATTATCGAGACGATGGCCACTTCCGGGATGAAGGATTAGGGGGGATCACATGTCAGCGAAAAAATGGTTGTTATCGCTCGCGGCGGCCACCCTGCTGCTAACCGGCCTGATGCCGGGGAGCGTTTCCGCCAGTGCTCCGTATGAGAGCTATATCTACAATTATTGGGAGGAAACGGTTGCCGTGCCTGCGGCCTATCTGCCGGTACGCTCCGTGACGGGGAAGGATCTGGGCATCGGGGAGTTTTTGGAGCCCGGCGATATGCATGTGTCAGAGGCGGGGAACATCTACGTGCTGGACAGCGGCAACAAACGGATTGTTTGCCTCGATGAAACGTGGAATGTCGTTCGCGTCATTGATGCCTTTATGAATGAAGGGAAAGAGGACGGCTTTGCCAATCCTTCCGGCATCTTCGTTGACGGGGACGAGAACATCTATGTTGCCGATACCGACCATCAACGGGTTGTCGTATTAACGGCGAAAGGCGTGCTTGTCCGGATCATTGAGCAGCCTGAATCGGATGTGCTGCCCCAAGGCTTTCAATTCATCCCGCTGAAAGTAACGGTGGATGAAGCCAAGCGGGTATTCGTTGTCGCCCGGGGTGTTTACGAAGGCATTATGCAATTTGAGGAGAACGGTACCTTTCTCGGTTACGTCGGAACGATTAAGGTAAAACGCGATTATGGCGATTATTTCTGGCGGCTTGTCTCAACGAGTGCCCAAAAAGCCCAGATGAGGCTATTCATCCCGACCGAATTCTCCAATCTGGACATCGACGGCAAAGGGTTCGTTTATGCCACGAATATTGATGTCGGGTCCAAGGAGCCAATTAAACGCCTTAATCCGTCGGGTGAGGATGTGCTGAAACGCTTTGGCTACTTTCCGGTTGCCGGGGATATTTATTATCGGAGAACGGTAGGTCCCTCCAAGTTCGTTGATATTAAAGTGCTTGGCGACGGGATATACAGTGCGCTCGACTCTACCCAGGGACGCGTATTCACCTATGATGAGTCCGGAAACCTGCTGTACGTCTACGGCGGCATCGGGAATCAGCTGGGCGTGTTTAAGACGCCGGCGGCGATTGAACGGCTTGGAGACCGTCAGCTTGTGCTGGACCGGGGAAAGGCAAGCATTGTCATGTTCGAGCCAACCGAGTTCGGGAAGCAGGTTAACCTTGCCGTACGCCACCATTATCGGGGGGAAGACGAGGAGGCGGAAAGGTACTGGGAACGCGTGCTTCAGCTCAACGCCAACTATGACATCGCTTATATCGGCATCGGGAAAGCGAAGCTCATGAAAGGGGAGAACAAGGAAGCCCTTCGATATTTTGAGCTGGGCATGGACCGCAAAAATTATTCCGTTGCTTATAAACGCTACCGCAGAGAGGTCATGAAGGAGCATTTCGGCACCATTTTATCGGTTGGGACCAGCGTCGTGCTGCTCTATGCGGTCTACAGAACGGTGAGATACCGAAAGCAGAGGAGGGAAGGGAAGCATGAAACAGGATTATCTTAGATTCCCCCTTCATTTGATCGTACACCCCTTCGACGGGTATTGGGACCTGAAGTATGAGAACAGAGGACGACTCGGAGTTGCTTATGTTGTATTGGCGCTGGTGGTCATGGCCATGATTCTGCAGCGGCAATACGCGGGATTTCTGGTCAATTACAATGATCCGCGGACGCTGAGCGCATCGACGAGCTAATCTATATCGTGCTCCCGTTCTTTCTGTGGTGCGTCTCCAACTGGTCGGTCACCACGCTCATGGGCGGGGAAGGGAAGTTTAAAGAAATCGTGATGGCCAGCGCGTATGCCCTGATTCCGATGGTGCTGATTTATCCGCCCATGACGCTGGCAAGCCAGTTCATGGTGCAGGAAGAGGCCGTGTTCTACTATCTGCTTACGACGGTTGCGGCCATTTGGTTTATCGGGCTGCTTTTTGTCGGCACGATGACGGTTCATCAGTACTCGGCCGGCAAAACGGTCGTCACGATGTTTCTGACCCTGATCGTTATGGGCATCATCGTATTTCTGGGCACGCTTGTGCTGAGCATGATGCAGCAGATTTACACGTTCGTTGTCAACGTTTACCGAGAGATCCTATTCAGGCAATAGAGGAGGCCGTGGGCCGTGAAAAAAAGAAAATGGTTGTACACGGTGCTTGCATGTACCGTTATAACGTGCATGGCTGCGGGCTTTCTGATCTACGTGAATCGGGGAGCACCGGCAGTTGACGTGGCGGCTTACCGAATCGCGGCAGCCGAGTCAACGCCGGGCGGTGAGCTGACCCTTCTGAACGATTCGACAGACGGCGTAGCCGGTATGGATTTGGTAGCGGAGACGGCGGCGCTTGCTCTGTATTATCATCCGGAAACGACCGAGGTGGCGGTACGGGATAAACGGAGCGATACGTTATGGTACAGCAATCCGTCAGACCGCATGGAGGATGGAATTGCCTCGCCGTTTGAGAAGGAAGTGTTATCTTCGCAATTGACGCTGACGTTCCGGGATGCGATCGGCACGCTTGAGACCTATCCGAACTATACGTGGAGTGTGATGAACGGGAACTACACGGTGGAAAGCTTGGACAACGGAATTCGCGTCACGTATACGCTGGGGGATGTGTCGCTCGGGATCGACGCCTTGCCGAAATACATCTCGCAGGACCGATTGCAGGAGAAGGTGATTAGCAAGCTCGATGAGTCGCTGGCGAGATATGTGCAGGCCCGGTATTACCCCATGAAGGATAACCCGGCGATGCTGGAGCGATTGGATGACCAGATCAAGAAAGAGCTGGTGCTGAAAAAAATGCTGGGGGCGTTCGAGCAGGCCGGCTACACCGCGGAGGATCTTGCCGTTGATAACGAAGCGGGCGGAGGAGCCGCCGCAAGCGCCTCTTCGAAACCGCAGTTCAAGATTCCGCTCGAATACCGGCTGGAGGAAGATTCGCTGGTCGTTTCAATTCCGCTTGACCAGGTAACGGAAAGCGAGAGCCACCGTCTGCGCAGCGTGGAGCTGCTTCGTTATTTTGGCGCGGCCGGCTCGCAGGAACAGGGATATATGCTGGTCCCGGACGGCAGTGGCAGTCTCATTAAGCTGAATAACGGCAAAGTGAAGGAAGAGCAGTACGTGCAGCGGATATACGGCACCGATCCGAATAACAACAGCGGCAGCCGCGGACAGGTGGCGGAGCAGGCACGGATGCCCGTGTTCGGAATGAAGAGCGGTGACCGCGGCTGGTTTGCCGTGATTGAAGAAGGCGACGCCATCGCGAGCGTGTCCGCTGACATCGCAGGGAAGCAGAACTCGTACAATCATGCATTCAGCAGCTTTGCCGTGCGCGGCGAGGATATGCTGGAGCTTTACACCGGCAGTACGGTGCAGGAGATTCAGCTGCTGAACGACAAGCTCTACAGCGGCAATCTGGCGGTTAGATACAGCTTCCTGTCGGGTGATGAGGCCAGCTACTCGGGCATGGCGCGCTTGTATCAGCAAACGCTCGTGGAGGATAACCAGCTGACTCCACTGGAAGAAGACGAGGGGATCCCGTTCTATCTGGATATGCTGGGCAGCGTGGATAAACGGAGATCTTTTCTGGGCGTCCCTTATGATGCCGTCGTCTCGATGACCACCTTCGAGCAGGCAGGGGAGATCGCCGCTCTTCTGAATGGCGAGGGCATCGCCAATCTCCGAATGCGTTACCTCGGCTGGTTCGGCAAAGGCGTCCATCACAAAACCCCGGTGAAGATAAAGGCCGATCGCGTGGTTGGAAGCACATCGGAGCTGAAGGCCCTGTCCCAGCAATTGAAGGATGCCGGCGGCGGATTGTATCCGGATGTTGCCTTTCAGCACGTTTATCATGACGATGGGGCGTTCACGCCTTCATCCGATGCATCCCGTTTCGTGACCAGGGAAACGGCAGCGCTAAATCCGTATGACCGGAACACGAACCGGATGGACTCTTATTACGGTACGTACAATCTCATGTCGCCGGCGAAGCTTCCCTATTACGTGGACCGATTCGCGGGGCAATATGAACGTTTTGGCATCGGGGCGGTGTCATTGCGGGACCTGGGCGATGTTCTGAGCTCCGATTACCGGGTGCAGCGGGTGGTTTTCCGTGAAACCGCGAAGCTTATCGTGACCGATCAGCTGCTGAAGCTGCATGAGGTCTATCCGGATACGATGATTTCCGGCGCCAATGCATACAGCTGGGCCTATGCCAGCCACGTGATCGATGCACCGACGTCGAGCAGCGGATTCGGGCTGACGGATGAGGAAGTCCCCTTTTATCAAATGGTCATTCACGGATACCTGGATTATGCGGGGGCAGCAGTCAATAACCTGAATGAGCAAAATTTACGCAAGCAGCTTCTGCAGTCACTGGAATTCGGATCGGCTCCGCACTTCCTGTGGTCATATGAACAAAGCTCGAAGCTGAAGTACACGCGTTTTGATGACATGTACTCCACCCATTACAAGGATTGGTTCGAAGAAGCGGTTTCCTTGTACCAGGAGCTGAACGAGGTGCTGGCGCCGCTTCGGACGCAGCAAATGGTGGAGCATAAGCGGCATGCCGAAGGCGTGGTCGAAGTGAGGTACGAGAACGGCACGTCGATCCTGATCAATTATACCGATCAAGCCGTCGATGTTAACGGGGTCCTGGTGGAGCCGCAAAATTATGCCGTAGGGGGTGGCCGGGCATGAAAATGAGATGGTCCCTGACTCAGAAAAGATCCATGCTCGGTCTCCTTTTCATTGCACCATGGCTGATCGGTTTCATCTTTTTGTTTGCCGGACCTTTGCTCCAGTCCATCCTGTTCAGCTTCAGTAAATTGAACATTTCCCCCACAGGCTATGAACTGGAGTCGGTTGGGTGGAGCAATTTCAACACGGCGCTGTTCGTGGACGCGAATTTCAACCGGATCTTGACGGAATCGATCCTGGGCATGGTGGTGGATGTTCCGCTGATCTTGTTCTTCAGTTTGTTCTCCGCCATTCTGCTGAATCAGAAATTCAGGGGGAGAGCCCTTGCGAGGGCGATATTCTTCCTGCCGGTCATCCTGGCGTCCGGCGCAATTTCCGCAGCGGAAACTTCCGGTCTGATCAATCTGGTCGGAAATGCTACGGTGGCGGAGGAGGTCGGGCAAGCTTCCGGACAATTCAATGTGCTGTCGATGGTTCGCATTTTATCTGAGGCCGGATTTCCCATTACCGTAACCGAGTATATTATCGGCGCGGTCATGAGGATCTACGATATTATCAGCAACTCAGGCGTTCAAATTCTGATCTTTCTTGCCGCCTTGCAGGCCGTCCCGGGCTCAATGTACGAGGTGGCGAAGATTGAAGGGGCGACCGCTTATGAATCGTTCTGGAAAATCACCTTTCCGATGGTGAGTCCGCTCATCCTGACAAACATGATTTATACCATCATCGATTCGTTCGCGGACAGCACCGTGACCCGGACGATATACGAGACGGCCTTCAAAACGCAGAACTTCGGGCTCAGCGCCGCGATGGCTTGGCTGTATACCATCGTTATCAGCTTGCTGCTGATTATTATGGGGATCATCGTCTCAAGGAAAACCTTTTATCAAAACTAATGGCTAAGAGATTCCTGACGGGTACAGGAAAAAAGGAGGTCCGTATGGCATCGATTCGGGATCGCTCGGACGAAACGGCTCAGGAACGAATGAACCGGTTCAAGAACAAAGCGCTGCCTATTCTGTGGGCGGTGTTCCGCTACCTGCTGATCATCGGCATTACATTCATCATTATCTATCCGATCATCTCCAAGTTCTCTGTTGCGTTTAAAGACAAACAGGATATTTATAATCCAACGATTTATATGATTCCTGTGCATTTCACATTGGATAACTTCAAGCTCGTGTTCGACTTGCTGGATTATTGGCCGCTGCTGCTGAACACCATGATTTACGTATTCATCACGATGCTGCTGACCACGATGTCGACCGCGCTTGCCGGATATGGCTTTGCCCGGTTCACCTTTCCAGGAAGCAACCTGCTGTTCGGCCTGGTCGTGCTGACGATCTTGATTCCGATGAGCACGCTGATGGTACCGATGTATTTGCACTTCCGCAGCTTTGATATTCTGGGGCTGGTTCATTTGTTTACCGGAAAAGAAGGCGTTAACCTGCTGAACAGCTACTGGCCCTCGATCATTACTTCGGCTACGGCCACCGGGCTTAAAGCCGGACTGTTCATTTATATTTTCCGTCAATTTTTTCGGGGGCTCCCGAAGGAGATTGAGGAAGCCGCGCTGATTGACGGTGCAGGCGGGATTAAGACGTTTTTTGCGATCATGCTTCCCAATGCGATTCCGCCGCTCATTACGGTGACCCTGTTCTCGTTCGTCTGGCAGTATAATGACACCTTCTATACCTCGCTCTTTATGAGCGAGCAGTCGCTGATGCCGCTGAAGATCGCTTCCCTGCCCGCGGACGCGAACCAGTTTCTCCCGGCGCTGATGGGACTTGGTTCATCGGCCAAAGCCGATCCGAACTACGTGGCACTCGTGGTAGATACGGGGATATTGCTGGCCATTCTACCTCTCATTGGACTGTATTTGTTCGTGCAGCGCCACTTTGTGGAGAGCGTGGAGCGTACCGGGGTTGTCGGTTAATGGCTGCTGTAGGACAGGTGCAACGCTGAAGGATAGCTATCGGGTTAATGGACAGGTGTCGTGTCGCAGAATGAGTTTTGTGCCTTGTACTTGTGTTACGGGCGGCAACCTTCACCTAATAAGAACTTACAGGACAGGAGTGAATCTCATGACAAAAGCAAGCAGCACCCGCTTTGAGGTCCAGCCGGACCTGATCAACCCGGCCGCTTCCGATCAAGCCAAACGGCTAATGGGGTATTTATGCAGCATCTACGGCAAACGGATGCTGACCGGGCAGCAGATTGGTGTTGTATCCACGCCGGAGTTCGACATGATCCATGAGGTCACCGGGAAATACCCTGCCGTTGGCGGATTCGATTTCATGAATTACTCGCCTTCACGGGTGGAGCGCGGAGCCGAGTGTCAGGACACGGATCTGGCGATGAAGTGGTGGAATCGAGGCGGGATCGTGACCTTCTGCTGGCACTGGAACGCCCCGAAGGATTTGGTGGATATGCCGCCGGATCGGACCTGGGGCAGAGGCTTTTACACCAATGCGACAACCTTTGATATCGCACAGGCGATGGCGGAGCCTTCGTCGGAAGCGCACGGCCTTATCATCCGGGATATCGATGCTATTGCAATCGAGCTTAAGCGCCTGCAGGATGCCGGCATTCCGGTGCTGTGGAGACCACTGCATGAGGCTTCGGGAGGCTGGTTCTGGTGGGGGGCCAAAGGCCCCGAGCCTTGCATCGCGCTTTGGAAGCTGATGTACGAACGCATGACGCATCACCACGAATTGAACAACCTGATCTGGGTATGGAACGGGCAGCACAAAGATTGGTATCCGGGAGATTCCTACGTCGATATCATCGGAGAGGACATTTACCCGCCTGCCCGGGATTACGGTTCACAATCCGAGCGGTTCCGCACGGCTTTATCGTATACGGATACGGCAAAAATCATTGCGCTGACCGAGAACGGCGTCATTCCCGACCCCGATCTCATGCTGGAGGACGGATGCCCGTGGGCATGGAATTGCACGTGGTATGGAAACTTCGTGTTCACAGGAGAAGGAAACGAACGGAGGTATTCAGAAGAGTATACGGATGAGCAGCAGCTGATCCGAACCTATCACCATCCGTTTACGGTCACGCTGGATGAGCTTCCGGATTTAAAAGGCTGAGCGGTTTGTATTCTGACAGGGATGCAAGCATAAGCCGCAGTTTACCTAAGCGTTGAGTGGAGAACAAGCTGATGCGCGGAGAAGCCATATCAGTATGGAATATGGCCCGATCCGCATCAAATAAATAAATAGAGTGGAGAGACTACTATCATGAATCATAACGTTATGACCTTAAACCAATGGAAATTCAAAGCGTGCGACGAATCCGAGTGGCTTCCGGCCCAGGTACCGGGCTGCGTACATACGGATCTGCTGAAAAATGGCAAAATCCCGGATCCCTTCTACGGAACGAATGAGCATGATCTGCAGTGGATCGACAAGAAGGATTGGGAGTATGAGACCACATTTGATCTGAATCCGAATCTGAGCGCCCAATCCCGCATTGAACTCGTGTTTGACGGCCTGGATACCTACGCGGACGTATACGTGAACGGGACGAAGGTGCTTTCCGCAGATAATATGTTCCGTTCATGGCGGATCGACGTGAAATCGCAGCTAAAGACTTCCGGCAACGTGATTCACATTCGCTTTCGTTCCCCTATCCAGGAGGATCTGCCGAAACTTGCGAAGCTCGGATATCCGCTGCCGGCTACGAATGACCAGTCTGAGCTTGGGGGCCTGGGCGATCAGAAACTGAGCATTTTTGCCCGAAAGGCGCCTTATCATTACGGCTGGGATTGGGGACCGCGGTTTGTGACCAGCGGAATCTGGCGGGAAGCCCGGATTGAGGCTTGGTCCGAGGTGCGAATCGATGACTTGTTCATCCGTCAGGATGAGGTTACAGCTGACGTAGCTAGAGTTACCGCGGTCGCTGCAATCGAAGCGGGACAACCTTGGCAAGGGGTGCTGCGCGTAACCGCAGGCCGTCAGGTATGGGAACAGCACGTACAGCTTGAAGAAGGCCGCCACTCGGTTGAATTAAATCTTGCGATTGCGGAGCCGAAGCTGTGGTGGTGCCGCGGCCTGGGTGAGGCTCATCTGTATTCGTTCCATGCCGAGCTGGTGGAAGCGGAACGGATCGTTGCTGAGAAAGAGGTTAGAACCGGCCTGCGCACCGTCAAGCTGGTACGGGAACAGGATAGCCGCGGCACTTCTTTTTACATCGAGCTTAACGGCACGCCTGTGTTTGCCAAGGGGGCAAACCATATCCCGAATGACAGCTTCATAACAGAAGTGACGGCAGACCGTTACCGTCATGAAATCGCGTCCGCAGCGGAGTCGAACATGAACATGCTGCGCGTATGGGGCGGCGGTATTTATGAAGAGGACGTATTCTACGATCTGTGTGATGAATATGGAATCATGGTATGGCAGGACTTCATGTTCGCTTGCAGCATGTATCCAGGCGACGAGGCGTTTCTGGAGAACGTGCGGCTGGAAGCGGAGGAGAACCTCGTCCGTCTGCGGAATCATCCGAGCATCGTGCTCTGGTGCGGCAACAACGAGATTGATTCTGCATGGGCGCATTATGAAGAGAATGGCGGCTGGGGCTGGAAGCAGGACTATACCGAGGAACTCCGCGAGAAGATCTGGAGCGACTACGAAAAGGTATTCCACGAAACTCTGCCTGAGGCTGTAACCGGTTATGCACCTGGAGCGGAGTATTGGCCTTCATCCCCGCTGGTATCGCTCAGCCATGACAAGGAGCAGCATGCCAATCCGTCCACAACGAGCGGAGATATTCATTACTGGGGCGTTTGGCATAATACGGAGCCGTTTGATAACTACAATGTTTATGTCGGCCGATTCATGAGCGAATACGGATTCCAGTCCTTCCCGGAACCGAAGACGGTCCGTACCTACGCCGAAGACGGTGATATGGAGCTGGAGTCAACGGTCATGCTGGCGCATCAGAAGAACGGTGCCGGCAATCGCTTGATCAAGACTTACATGGATCAATATTATAATGAGCCGAAGGATTTTGAAGCTTTCCTGCATATGAGCCAAATTCAGCAAGCCGAAGCAATGAAGATGGCGATTGAAGCCCATCGCCGCAACAAACCGTACTGCATGGGCACGCTGTACTGGCAGATGAATGACTGCTGGCCGGTCGCTTCGTGGGCGGGCATGGATTATCTCGGCAGATGGAAGGCGCTGCAATATGTGGCCAAGCGCAGTTTCCGGGATGTGAGTCTGTCGATCGAGTCCAAGGACTCCGAAATTCTGGTCCATCTTGTATCCGACATTTCAGACGAGGTCCAAGGGACTCTTAAGGTTCAGTTATTCGATTTTAACGGCAAAGAGCTCTATGTATCGGAGCAATCGATCCGTGCGAAAGAGCAAGCGTCGCTCGTTGTGTTCCGAGCTATGAACGAGGAACTGCTTCGTGGACATGATCCAGCCGAGGTCGTGCTGTTGGCGCAATTGCTTACGGACGGAGACGAGGTGGACAGCAAAACATTCTATTTCGTGAATGACAAACAACTTCGTCTGCATAGCCCGACCATCCACGTGAAAGAGGTCGAGGGAAGCAACGGCACCACGTTTGTGCTGGAGAGCAACGTGCTTGCCCGCCACGTATGGCTGTCGTCGGAAACGGAAGGCTTCTACAGCGATAACTTCTTCGACTTGATACCGGGCATTCCGATGACGGTTTCCTTCAGCTGCCGAAATAACGGAGAGCAGGCATTCGTACCGGGCAAGCCGGGTCAGGTCGAGGTTCGGTCCATGGCCGATTGTATTGACCCGGCGATGGTGCTGGCGATATAGAAAGAGACCATCATAGATCCGCTAAAAAGAGCCGCCCCTTCGCCCGATTCTGGTGAAGGGGCGGCTTGTTTGTGTTCAATGGAGTCAGGCAATTGATGCTAACCATTTCTTTGTTGGCCTTCATCATAAGCGGGTGATCCCGGAGGTTCGACACCTTGATCTAGATACCTCTATGTAATAAAGGGTATGCCAGGGCTTCTGATACAGGTGGGATGTCAGCAAACGAAAAGAAGTCCGGCACGCTGCTATCAGTTATTCTAGGTTGGTACACATCCTGTTGGATATGCTCATACCCTAAGCAAAGATCGGGAAGGAGGCCAGATCTTGAAAAAACAAGTTTTGTTCATCCATAGTGCAGGCCCGCAAGGTATTCACCAAGGCAGCAGCGGCTTGATTGCCCATCTACAAGAACAGCTCGGTAAAGGTTACCATGTTATATCCCCAGGCATGCCCGAGAATCTGGATTGTTCTCTGTGGGAAGCGCAGATAGCCAGTGAAATCGAGGCACTGGATGAGGAGCTTCTCCTCATAGGCCATTCCTTAGGCGGCTCGGTGCTACTGAAATATCTCTCGGAAGAAGGCTGCAAGCGAACCGTCTCTGGACTGTTCTTGGTCGCAGCCCCCTATTGGGGCAAGGACGACGATTGGCAGAATGGAGAGTATACGTTATCCAATTCATTTGCAGCCAAGCTACCGCACATATCAAAGTTAATTCTATATCACAGCCGACACGATCCAGTGGTACCTTTGGCACATGCCCAGTACTACGCGAAGCAGCTCCCCCAAGCCGTCACCCGGGCATACGAGGGTGACGATCACTACTTCGGCAAGGGCTTGCCCGAGCTTGTGGACGATATCAAGCGCCAGTAATCCAAGCCTTCAATCTTGATAAGCCCCCCTGTATATGTTAATTACAGGGGGCTTACCCTCACTCCTTCCTCTTAAAGAGGACGACATTAGCTGAGCCGCGGCTAATCCATCGTCCTTTTAAATGGTTTATACGAGATGCATCGAAGCACGAGCCAACAAGGCATTACTTATAGGTACTACTCCAGCGGAGAAGGCGGAATGATTCTGGAGAAGCGCTAGCGGTCTCCTTTGCCCCCGGATTTCTACACTGGCCCATTCATTCATGAAATCTGGGGGCAACAGAGATCGGAAGAATCATCCGCATGCGGAGCGATGCAAAAAAACAGCCGGAACGATGCAAAAGAATTCCTTACTCCCATTGCGATGCTATATGGGAGCCAGAAGTTAAGTGGCGCATATAAACCTCGTATCAAAAAAAAACGACATCAGCTTTTCGCTAATGTCGTCCTTTTTTTACTTGCTCGCTTTATATGCGCTCAAGAATTCCTTCACCTTCGCCGGATCGGCCACCAGCTCGTTGCCGGTTTTGACGATTGGGCTGACGGTGGAGTAGGCTTTGATTTTGTTATTGTTATAGTAAGTCAAAATTTCATCCTGGTTGATGGAGTAGAGGACCGCTCTTCTCAGATCATCGCTTGTTGCCACATCACGGTTCTTCGTGTTGAACAGCAAGTAGGATACGGCGTTGCTCTCGATCGTTTGCAGCTTCAGCTTGCTGTCGCCTTTAACCACATCGTATTTCGTTTCAGGCACGCCGTAGTACAAGTGAATTTCGCCGCTGCGCAGTGCGGAAAGCGTGCTGTCCGCATCCTTGATAAAGCGTACTTTCACCTGCTCGATTTTCGGTTCGTGCTCGGTGCCCTTCATGTAGCCAGGGTTTTTGAAGAAGGTCGCTTCATAGTCATTTTTGGAAGACAGAATATAAGGACCGCTGGCATACAGCGTGTTGTTATATTTGTCGCCTTCGGTTACCGTGTTTTGGTCGCCGTAAGGGATGTCTTTGTTTACATCGAATTTCTCGACGTCATACGTGTTGATGGATTCCACTTGTTTCTTCGATACGATACCGGCCGATTGGTGAGCCAGGTAGTTCAATACTTGCGGGAACGGCTCGGTGGTCGTCAATTTAATGACTTGGTATTTTCCGTCTTTCGTGCTTGCTTGATTCTTGTCGTCGACGAGGGAAGTGATCTTGGTATCCAAGCCAGCTTCCAGCGCATCCTTAATGCTTTCGCTGCCACCGGATACTTTGGTGTTCTCCAGCGCGCTCAGATCGGTTACAGCTTCAACCGTGTTGATATGCTCGTGAAGCGTGTAGGTGCGATGATCCGGTACCGAATTTTTGTCTTTGGCTCTGTTCATGGAGAAGATGACATCGTCAGCGCCTACGCGCTCGCCGGAATCTTCAGCCTTTTTGTTTGTAATTTTGGCAAAGTTAATATCGTCTCTAAGAATGAAGTAATACTCCGAGTTGCCTTCGCCAATGGCATGGTTATAAGACAGCGATCCTTCGGATGTGATCTTGTCATCATCGGTCAGGTTGATCAGACGTACGTTCATGTTGGTGTTGATGATGTTGATGGAACCGTCATTACCCTTGATCGGATCAAGAGAAGTCAGTTCGGAAATCGATTGGGACAGAATCAGCGGCTGTGAAGCACGCTTGGATTGGTCTTTGAAATCAACGGCTTCCCAAGGAAGGGAGCGGGACTTCGAGAGTCGGACGGAATTTTCGTCCAGGACATCCTTGTTGAACGCTTGGCTCTTCAGGGAGATGTACAATGGTGCGATATAAGCTTTGTCTGTTACAAGACGTTGTTCCAGTTGTTTGTAAGTTTCAACAGCGTCTTCAGGCGTTTGTGTTGCCGCTTGGTCGATCAGCTTGTCCACTTCTTCGTCGGACAGGATGCTGTAGTCGCCGCCGGTTTTGAACAGGGAACGTACAGCGTAGTCAGGGTTACCCGTAACGGTTGTCCAGCTGGAGAGCGAGATGTCGTAATTACCGGCATCTTGCTGAGCCTTGTAGCTGCCGTAGTCCGGCTGCAGATTCAGCTTCACGTTGAAGCCGTTCTTCGTGAGCTGGTCGCGAATGATGTTGACATCGGATTCGTTCGAGCTCATGCCAAGCAGTTCAATATTAACAGCGGATGTGTCTGTAGCTGTATCCGATGGTTCTTGCTGATTTTGCTGTGCATCATCTTTGGTTGTTACGTTGCATCCGGCCAGTACCATGACTAGCGAGAGAAACAGTAACAGCAAGGAACTCTTTTTCATTGGTGATACCCTCCTGAGTTGTATATATATATAAAATATTTTTTGAAACCGACAGTTAGTGTGCCAAGGGCACGAAGAGTTTTAATCCAGCTTAGGATCCAGGGCATCCCGCAGTCCGTCGCCAAGGAAGTTGAAGGACAGGACAAGCCCGATGATGGCTAGACCCGGATAAATGGCCAAGTAGGAATGCGTCTCAAGATACGTGCTTCCGATCTTCAGGATATTCCCCCATTCCGGGATGTGCGGTTCAACCCCGAGACCCAGATAACTCAAGCTGCTCGTCGAGATGACGGCTGCACCAATGGTTAGCGTAGATTTGACAATCATGGGTGCAAGCGAGTTAGGAACGATATGCTTGAATATAATCGAAAAATTGCTGGAGCCGAAAGCTCTGGCCGCATCGACATATTCAAAGGTGGAGACCAGGAGCACGTTTGCCCTCATGGTTCTCGCATAAGTCGGTATTGCGCCTACGCTGAGTGCCAGAATGAGGTTGACGGTGTTGGCTCCGAATGCAGCAATGATCGCAATGGCGAGCAGGATGCCCGGAATAGCGTACAGCACGTCCAGCAAACGCATGATGATGTTATCGGTATGGCGGCCATAGTAGCCGGAAATGGCACCGAGAACACCGCCGATGACAACCGGGATCGCCGTAGAGGCAAATCCGACGATCAGCGAGATTCGGGCTCCGAATACGATTCGGGAGAACAAATCCCGGCCGAAGTTGTCCGTACCGAATGGGTACACAAGGCTTGGCGGCTGCAGGATGGCACTGTAATTGTTATCGATCGCGATGCTGTAATCAAAGGTAAACAGACTGCTTACCGACAGACAGAACAGGAAGATCACAAAGAACAATCCGGACATGGCCGTCGAATTGGCAGTAAGCTTCACCCAGACGTCGCCCCAGCGGGTCATTGCCGGATTGCCGTTCTTGCGTATTTTCGCAAGGAGGTTGATGCCGAGCACCAAGGCAAAAATATTACCCGTCACCGCAGTCAGAATGACCGGAAAGGCAAGCCAGGCCATCCGGGGAGGTACAGAATTCGTTGTAACATATCGGGCAACGAGTATAAGCGCGATCAGCTGAATGACTGCAATAATCAGAAGCACGGCCATCGCCGGCAGGAATGTATTCGACACATAAGGCTTGAACAGATTCAGTGCCGAGACCGCGATGACAAACAGCTGGGTTAACAGCATGTAGACGGCAATTGTATATTCAGGAGGCTTCTGTTTTTTTATCAGATTGAAACCGAACGTGACGGTAAACAGATTTCCTGTGACAATGCTAAGCAGCTGAATGTATCCCAGGATCCTTGTCGAGCGTCGGATTTCTCCCTGGCTTTGAAAATCTCTGCGGATCAACAGCGTAATGATGATCTGAATGATGGTGAACAATGCATATGCCGCAAAGGCGGCGAACACCCACGGTTTGATGGTTCCCCCAGTGAAATCAAAGCTGTTCAGAAGCAGGATCACCGTTAAGGTCAAAGAAATAACCCATGTGAAGCTGGCTTGACTGTACTCGTGTGAGGATTTCAGCTGGTGTTTGGTTTCTTGTTTAGAAAGAAGCTTCTTGATCATGAGTACACCTGCTTTAGTATTGTTTCATCTTGGACCTGATCCGTGGATCGAAGAACGCGTACAAGATATCAATGATGACGTTCACCAGCGATATGGTAATGGCGGTGTAAACCACGCCGCCCATAATGGCCGGGATGTCAGGGATGAATTGTTTATCGACGATGTAGCTGCCGATTCCGCTGATGTTGAATACCTTCTCCGTAACGGCGGAGCCGCCGAGCATTCCGCCAAACTGAAGTCCGATGACTGTAATGATCGGAATGATGGCGTTGCGAACAGCATGCTTCATCAGAATGGTGCCCTTGCTGAGCCCCTTCGCTCTGGCTGTGATCATGTAATCTTCATTAATAACCTCCAGCGTAGAGGAGCGCGTCATTCTCGCTACCGAAGCGGTAAGTCCTGTACCGAGCACGATCACCGGCATGACCATGGACAACCAGTTCTCCGGGTTAAAGGTGGCGGGGAGCCACTGCAGCTTGATCGAGAAATTCAGGATGAAGATCAGTCCCTGCCAGAAGTTTGGAATGGACAGCCCGATCAGCGCGATAAACATAAACGTATAATCAAAAAACGAATTTGGTCTCGTTGCCGAGATAATCCCGATCGGCAATGCGATCGCAATCGCGATAATCAGGGAAATGACCGTAAGGGTCAGCGTAATCGGGAACTTTCTGGCGATGCTAGAAGTAATTTCTTCATTGCCCGAGAAGGATTTGCCGAGATCGAAGTAGGCGATTCCTTTAATGTTGTTCCACAGCTGGGTGAGATAGCCCTGATCCAGTCCGTGCATTTTGTTAAAAGCCGCGATCTGTTCCGGCGTTGCCGTCTCTCCCAAAATGTTGGCTGCAGGGTTGAACGGCGACAAGTGGAGAATCGTAAAGACGAGCACCGCTACTCCGAAGATAACGAAGACCGTCATCACGAGTCTTTCCAGAATATATTTCAGATAAGGATTGCTGTACAAAAAAATAAGGATGTACATCAGCAAGCCCGGAATAAGTGATATAATGAAGAACAACGGATTCTCGATAAGAGAACCAAACGTATCGGCCATGGTCAACCGTTTCCGGTTGTTCAGTTTCAGCTCCCTGACAGTCCGTTCCTTAAGGACTTCCCGGAACCTTGCTTCTACGATTTTGTCGACTTCCTGCCGGAGCTGCCCCTCATTGACTTTTTGCTTGAAAAAGTCGTGCTTGCGCTTCTGCTGCTCCATTATCTCGGAGCGAAGGGCCTCCAGATATCCGGCAGCGAGCATCTCGCTGCGTATGCGGTTCTCAGCCGCCGCGTAGTCGTCCTTCTTTCTCTGAACCAAATAAAATAGGAAGACCACGAGATTCACGGGCGCTCCCAATAATAATAGTAAGTATCTATAAGAAGGATTCAGAAGGATCTTACTGTATGTGCTGCTTATCGAACCTATGAGTCTGTTTGGTCTTGCTGCTTCTGTCCCCCCCATAAGCTGCCTTTCCTCCTTGTTTCAAATTGCATTATTCCGAGTGATATAGTATATTTTATTTTAGCCTATTTTAAAAGTCAATAGATTATAAGAGTTGTAGATGATATTACTTTAATGACATAAACGCATAATGGCAGGTGAGCAGAGTTGGAACCGATATTGCAGGTTAAAAATTTGAGTGTAGCCTTTCAATCCCGTGATTCAGAATTTCACGCGGTGCGTGGGGTCAGCTTTGAAGTGAAGAAAGGGGAAACGCTCGGGATCGTTGGGGAATCGGGAAGCGGCAAAAGCGTCACCGCACGCTCGATCATGCGGCTGCTGCCTTCCCCGCCTTCTTATATGAAGGATGGGGAGATCCTGTTCCTTGGCCAGAACCTGGCGGAGAAAACCGAGAAAGAGATGGAGAGCATCCGCGGACGCGATATCGGGATGATCTTTCAGGATCCGATGACCTCGCTTAATCCGACGATCCGAATCGGGGAACAAATTTCAGAGAGCCTGGTCAAACACCAGAAGCTGTCCAAGCAGGAAGCGAAGCAGCAGGCGCTTGAGATGCTGAAGCTGGTCGGCATCCCGAACAGCGAAGCGCGTTATAACCAGTACCCTCACGAGTTCTCGGGCGGCATGCGGCAGCGGGTCATGATCGCCATCGCGCTGGCGTGCAGACCTGCGCTGCTGATCGCGGATGAACCTACAACGGCGCTTGACGTAACCATTCAGGCTCAAATCCTCAATCTGATGAAAAATATGCAGGAGCGATTCGGTTCTTCCATTATATTGATCACGCATGACCTTGGCGTTGTCGCGGGCATGTGCGACCGCGTGGCGGTGATGAAGGACGGCGTGATCGTCGAGACGGGAACGACGGACGAAATTTTCGAGAATCCTCAGCATCCCTACACCCTGAAGCTGTTAAACGCGCTTCCGCGCCTGGACGAGAAGAAGAAAGCGAAGCCCGCGCCGATCATTGTGCCTAGCACGGATTACAAGGGACCTCTGTTAGAGGTTAAATCCTTGAAGCAGTACTTTGATATGGGTAAAGGTAATGTGCTTAAAGCGGTAAATGATATCAGCTTTCACATACAGGCTGGGGAAACGCTCGGGGTTGTCGGGGAATCCGGCAGCGGAAAATCGACGACGGGACGAGCCATCCTACGCCTTCACCAGCCAACCGGCGGAGAAGTGCTGTACCAAGGAATGTCCGTAAATCGCCTTTCTCCTTCGGAAATGAAGGCCATGCGGCGCCATATGCAGATGATATTCCAGGATCCGTATGCCTCGCTCAACCCAAGATTGAAGGTGGTGGACATTATCGGCGAAGCGCTGGATGTTCACAAATTGACGGGAAGTAAGCAGGAGCGGAAGAAACGGGTCGAGGAGCTGCTGGATATGGTCGGATTGGATCCGGCCTATGCCACGCGCTATCCGCATGAATTCTCGGGCGGCCAGCGCCAGCGAATCGGGATTGCCCGGGCGCTTGCGGTGGAGCCGAAATTCATTGTGTGCGACGAGCCGCTCTCCGCGCTCGACGTGTCGATCCAATCGCAGATCGTGAAGCTGCTGGAGGAGCTGCAGCATCGTCTGGGCTTGACCTATCTGTTTATTGCGCACGATCTGTCGATGGTGAAGCATATCAGCGACCGCGTTGCCGTTATGTATATGGGCAAAATCGTGGAGCTGGCTGAAAGCGAAGAGCTGTACTCCAATCCGCAGCATGATTATACGAAGTCCCTACTCGCGGCGATTCCGGTACCCGATCCGAAGATCGAATCCAAGAAGAAACGGGTACTGCTGGAAGAACGCACCGGCGAGGACAAATATAACCTCGAGCATTCGGAGCTTGTGGAAGTATCGGAAGGCCATTGGGTGGCCATGCCAACCGGAGCTTAATCGAACCATAACAGAACCTGTCCCGACTTTGGGGCAGGTTTTTTATTTGAGGAAATAAGAATAAGCTTTGGAGGCTTACCATCCTGGTCCCGCAAGAAAAACTTCTACTAGATGCAGTATGTCTTTTGAGAAAGTACGTCGATACACGTTTTTCTCTTCCGATGGGTTATGCCAAAAAATTCGCCTATAAATCGACGATTTGCATGGTACATAAAAAGGAAATGAGCACTGCGTGGCAAATATTTAATGCTAGGAAGCGTTCTCACGAGAAATGAGCCTACGGATTTCCAATTGTACGTACATTAGCAACATACCGATGAGGAGGAAGTGGAATGAATCGTTTGCAGCAAGGGGATGTCGTATTATTTCAAGGAGACAGCATTACGGATTGCGGTCGTGACCGGAACTTTTCCGGCAGCTTGGGAAACGGATACCCGCTATTGATTGACTCGTTGTTCGGCATGAAATTTCCTGAGTTAAATGTAACCTTTCTGAATAGAGGGATCAGCGGAAACCGGGTCGTTGACTTGAATGCTAGATGGCAGGAGGATTGCCTGGACTTGAAACCGGACTGGGTATCCATCTATATCGGAATCAATGACACTTGGCGCCGTTATGATAGCGGGGACCCGACAAGCACCGAGGATTACAAAGCCGGCTACCGTAAATTGATCGAACGCACGAAAGGGGCGCTTGACGCCAAGCTGATTCTGGTTGAGCCGTTCGTGCTGCCGCATCCGGAGGATCGCAGAGTTTGGCGCGAGGATCTGGATCCGAAAATCACGGCCGTTCGCGAATTAGCAGTGGAATACGGGGCGCTGCTGGTGCCGCTGGACGGATTGTTCGCTGCGGCGTCGGCCCGCCGCGAAGCTGCCTTCTGGGCGCCGGACGGCGTGCATCCGTCACCGGCCGGACACGGACTGATCGCGAAGGCTTGGCTCGAAACGATAGGCGTTCGTTTGGATTAATTCATTGATCGGCAATAAGCGGACTGCAATGCTGCAGGATAAGCTTGGGTGAGCTGATCGATTAGGATGGGAAAAAGAGCTCGGGGGTGAATGACTGCCCTCTCGAGCTCTTTTTTTTGATAGGATTTGCACGGGATATGAAATATCGGCGCGCCGCTGCCGATACATATCAAATGAAGGGGCTGGCGTATGGAATGAAAGCGTCTCTCAGGCAGAAGGAGAGTTAGAAAATAACTTTCATTTTTTTTGCCTATGTGGTGTAATGCATTAAAGCGAGAAAATAAGGGTTGACGCCTCTAATTAAATCCTATAGGATTACTTGTATTAATTAGTATAGTCCTTTTAACGGAAAACAGGGGGAGAGAGAACATGAAAGGCAGTAAACACGTAAGGAAATTAACCGCGCTGGTGCTTGCGTTTATGATTGTCTTAACCGGCTGTGCTGAATCGGGCAGCGGCGGCGGCAGCGGAGCAGGCAATCTGGCGGACAAAGTCGAGAACCTGCCGTCAGGCATTGCCGAGAAGGATCCGGTGAAATTGATGGTCGTTCGGAAAATCGGGGGCGATGATCATACGGCGCAATTTTTGGCAGGCGCGAAGCAGGAAGGCGAGGCTCTCGGGTTTAAGGTAGATACCTTCTCGGCGAACGGGGATTCCGCCAAATTCCACGATGCGATCGCCCAAGCCATTGACAGCGATTACGATGGATTTATCATTTCGCACGGAGACGATCCTGCATCCGTTCAAGACGTGAAGAAGATTACGGATAAAGGAATTCCGGTCGTTACCTTTGACTCCTTGCCGGAGATTGGCGACATTGCAGGGGTAACCCAGACGTCGCAGGATGATGAGCAGCTGGCGAAGCTGGCACTGGACAAGCTGGTCGAAGAGCAAGGGCCGGAAGCCAACATCGTCTATCTCTGGGTAGACGGATTCCCGCCGATGGTACGACGTAATGCCGTATACCAGGAAACGCTGAAGAACAATCCGGGCATCAAGGAAGTGGAGCGTTTCGGCGTGGCGAGCGACCAGACTTCGCTGGAAACGCAAAATGCGGTATCCGCCATCCTGACGAAGTATCCGAAGGGCGAAATCGATGCGATTTTCGCAACCTGGGATGCGTTCGCCATCGGCGCAGCCAGAGCGCTGGAGGAAGCGGGACGCACCGAGGTTAAGATTTACGGCATCGACGTATCCAACGCGGACCTGGAGCTGATCCAGAAGCCGGACAGCCCTTGGGTGGCTACCGCAGCCGTAGATCCAAAAACGATCGGCGCGATCAACGTGCGTTTGCTAGCTAAAAAGATTGCCGGTGAGGAAACGCCTGCCACGGTCAATCTGGAGCCTGTATTGATCGAGCGTTCCAGCCTTGAGGGTGCAGCCGAAGCGGTCAACATGGTCAACCTGGCGGATATTATCCCTAGCTGGGGGACGAGCACCGAATTCGAAGAGGACTGGATGAAGGCGTTGAAAGAAGCAAGCGGCAAATAAACGGCATTATTCATACAGGCGCTCTTGTCGGTTTTCGATAAGGGCGCCCTATCCTATTTGAAGGGAAGAATACACTTGCGAAGCGTTATGGAGCCAACAACTGCCACATCAACCGACGTGTCGGGTGCGGCACCCTTACTTCAAATGAAGCATATCTCAATTTCTTTTCCAGGCGTCAAGGCGTTAATCGATGTTGACTTTCAGACGGTCGCAGGAACAGCACATGCATTGATCGGCGCGAATGGCGCAGGGAAATCTACATTAATGAAAATTCTATCGGGTGCTTACAACCATTATGAGGGCGAGATCTGGATCGATGGGAGCAAGGCAGACATTCGTTCCCCGAAGGAAGCGAAGGATCTGGGCATTCAGATCGTCTATCAAGAGGTGGATACGGCGCTCATTCCGAACCTGACGGTCGGAGAGAACATTATGCTCGACCGGACGGTTCACGATATGGGTAAGCGGCACTTGATCCGCTGGAAGGAGCTCCAGCAGGAAGCTGAGTCGATTCTTGCACGGATGAACATCCGGGTTCCCGGCAAAAAGCTGATCTCGGAGCTGACGCTGGCGGAGAAACAGATGGTGCTGATCGCAAGGGCCGTCTCCAAGCAGTGCCGGATTCTGGTTCTGGACGAGCCGACCGCGCCGCTCAGCCACAGCGAGACAGATCAGCTGTTCAAGCTGGTGCGCAAGCTGAAGCAGGATGGGGTCGGCATTATTTTCATCTCGCACCGGCTGCCGGAACTGTATGAAATCTGCGACGAGATTACGATCATGCGGGATGGTCAGCTGGTGAAGAGTGACCGCATTGCAAATATCGATCAGCCCAAAGTGGTGGAGTACATGCTGGGCTCCAGGATGGAGCAGCAGTTTCCCCATATCCAGCGAGAGATCGGCTCTGTCTGCTTCGAGGTGAAGAACATGTTCGACCCAGGCAAAATCAACAGTGTTGACCTGCACATACGCAAGGGGGAGATCGTCGGCTTGGCCGGGCTGGTCGGTGCCGGGAAAACGGAGCTGTGCCGGGCGATATTCGGAGCATCCGATACATCAACCGGCGATATCACGCTGAACGGGAAAAAGCTCCGCATCCGCTCGCCGCACGATGCCGTCTCGCATGGCATCGCGCTGGTTCCCGAGGAACGCCGACGCGAAGGCGTCTTCGTGGAAGAGCCGGTGTCCGTCAACCTAACGGCTGCGGTGCTGTCCCGTTTCGCCAGATGGGGATCCTGGCTCAGCTTCGGCAAGGAAAAGCAGGCGGCGAGGGAGATTATCGAGTCGCTCGGAATTAAGACCCCGAACGAGCGGGCCAGAGTGAGAAACTTGTCCGGGGGCAACCAGCAGAAGGTGGCAATCGGCAAATGGCTGCTGGTCGACGCGGATGTGTATATTTTTGATGAGCCAACCAAAGGGGTTGACGTGGGCGCGAAGCGGGACATTTTTCATCTGGTGGCCGAGCTGGCCAAACGGGGGAAATGCGTGCTGTACGCCTCCAGCGAGCTGTCCGAAATCGTTGGCATCACGGATCGGGTGTATGTGATGTATGACGGCGGCATCACGAAGGAGCTGACGACGCAGTCATCCAACGAAGAGGAACTATTGCTTTATTGCACAGGAGGCGGGTTAACATGAATACAGCAAGACCAATTAAGGAGAAGCCGGCGGCTAGTTTCGCTTTTGATTTTCTGTATAAATACGGCACGTTGATTACGGTATTCGCACTTATTCTCGTATTCGGGACCGTCGCCGATAACTTTTTGAATACAAGCAACATTATTAACATACTCCGTTCGATTTCGATCGTGACGATTATTGCCGTGGGATTGACCGTATCGCTGGCCGTGGGCGGGTTTGACCTGTCTGTGGGCTCAACGGCTTCCCTGGCGAATGCGCTGGTCATTTCCATGTTCGTCTGGCATGGGCAAAATATCGGCATCGGCATCGGCCTCACGCTGCTGTTCTGTCTAGCCGTCGGGCTGATCAACGCGTTTCTGGTCATCAATTTCAAAATCGACGACATGCTGATGACCCTGGCGACGATGTTTATCTTCCAGGGCATTGCCTTGACATATACCCGGGGTGCTACCATTTCCCAGAATATGATCCTGCCGAGCGGAGATTTTGCCACGGGTAAAATTCCGGCGGTGTTTGAGAAGATCGGACAGGTGCCATGGATCATTATCATCATGGTGCTCGTGGTCCTCGTGGTCCATCTGTTCCTGACCTATACCAAACACGGACGGTATATGTATATGATCGGAGGCAACCGAGAAGCGGCGGCCTTATCCGGGATTCCGGTGAGCAAATACCGTTTGATTGCATACCTGGTCTCCGCATTGTTTGCCGCCATCGGCGGAATTATCCTCGGGGCTCGCGTCATGACGGCCGAGGTGGGCTCCGGCGGACCTTATCTGATGGATGCCGTCGCTGCGACCTTCATCGGATACTCCGTATTCGGAGCCGGCAAGCCGAACGCGCTTGGGACCTTTGTCGGCGCCGTGTTGATCGGTATATTGCAAAACGGTCTGATCATGCTGTCCGTGCCGTATTATGCGATGGATATCGTGAAGGGCTCGGTGCTGGCGTTGGCGCTTGCCTTGACTTACTATAAGAAGCGACATTGATGGCTGAGCCGCACGTATTTTGACCAGCTTGCTCCATTCATTCTTATCAAGACTGTCCCTCCAGTGATTCTGCTCTGGATCGGGTGGTCTTTTTTTATGGCCAGCTGCTTTCGGGCGGGTTATCCATGATTTGGTTATGCAGTTGACGGACTCAACGTGTATTGACTATCCTTGTAGAAGACTGATTATAATTGTACATACATTTGTCTCTTATAAAGAGAAAGGGGACTCATCATGAAAAAACCAACCTTCATACAACCGGATCCCAAGGCTTGGCTGGACACGTTTCACTTTGAAATTCCGATAAAGATAAGGTATTGCGAAACGGATATGCTGGGCCATGTCAATAACGTCAGTTATTTCATGTATTTTGAGCAGGGACGCATTGAGTATTTCGAGAACCTGGGATTGACCGAGGACCTCTTCAGCAAACAAAAGGTATCGGTGGTTGCGGATCTGGAATGCCAGTATCTTGCTCAATTGTATCTGAAGGACCCGCTTAAGCTTCATGTCCGTGTGGCCGAGATCGGACGTTCCTCCATGGACGTCCAGTATGCGATTGTCGTGGACGGCATCTTAAAAGCGGCCGGTCGCGGAACCATTGTGCTCATTGATACCGCGTCAGGCAAGAGTACGCCGATTCCGGATTCGGCACGCGAGCGAATATCCGCTTTTGAAGGATGGATGTAACGAAAAGTGAAAGATCACTTACTATCAGATGAGAAGGGATGGGATTAGAGATGAACATCCGTTTTGCCATTATAGGCACAAACTGGATTACCGAGCGGTTTCTGCAAGCTGCTCTGGAGACGGAAGAATTTATTCTAGCTGCCGTATATTCCCGAACGGAAGAGAAGGGCAGGGCTTTCGCGGCCAAATATGCGGATCCCAAAGTATATACGGATCTTGTGACGATGCTGCAGGATGACGAGATTGACGCCGTGTACATTGCAAGTCCGAATTCTTATCACGTAGATCAGGCGATATTGTGCATGAACCACGGGAAGCATGTTCTGTGCGAGAAGCCGATGGCTTCTAACGCAGCCGAAGTGTCCGCCATGATTGAAGCTGCGAAGAATAACAACGTTCTGCTCATGGAAGCCCTGAAGTCGACATTGATGCCGAACTTCAAGACCGTCAGGGACAACCTGTACAAGCTGGGTCCGATCCGGCGTTATTTTGCAAGCTACTGCCAATACTCCTCCCGTTATGATGCGTACAAGCAGGGAACGGTGCTCAATGCATTTAACCCCGAATATTCCAACGGTTCTCTTATGGATCTGGGGATTTATTGCCTGTATCCGATGGTCACCCTGTTCGGTAAACCGGACTCCGTGAAAGCTTCCGGCTATATGCTATCCTCCGGGGTTGATGGCGAGGGCAGCCTGCTGTTGTCCTATCCCGAGATGGATGCCGTGATCATGCACTCCAAAATCAGCGATTCCTATGCCCCTGCCGAAATCCAGGGCGAGATCGGCACGATGATTATTGACAAAATCAATCAGCCCTATGATGTGAAGATTCATTACAGAGACGGCACCATTGAGAACGTGACCCAGCTTCAGACCCATGAATCGATGTATTATGAAGCACGGGAATTTATCGATTTAATCCAATGCGGCGAAAGGGAAAGCGCAATCAATACCCATGCCAACTCACTCATTACGGCCGAAATCATGCAGGAGGCCAGACGCCAGGTAGGACTGCGGTTTCCGGCCGATTCCCGCATCGATATATGATATTTGTCATACTCCCGAAATGACGTTTATGACTACGAGTTACGTGACATTCTATCTATAATTAGATTAGACAAGTGCGTGATACATGTATAATGTCCTTGCGCCATTTCGAGGAGGAAGACAACTATGGCTAAACCCGATAACAAACTATCCAGCTTGAAAAAGAACGTTGCCCCTTATGAAGAAATTGACACAAAGGCGAGTATAGGTCAGCTTTTCAATACACTGGTTCCCTTAATATTGCTATGGTATGCAGCCTATTTAAGTTTATCTGTATCCTACTGGCTAACCGTGCCCATAGCGATTATTGCATCGGGATTTGTTGTTCGGACGTTTATCATATTCCATGACTGTTGTCACGGATCTTTCTTTAAGAGCCGCCGGGCGAACAAAATTCTCGGCACGATTACAGGCGTTATTACATTGTGCCCTTACGAACAGTGGAAGAACACGCACGCGATTCATCACGCGACGAGCAGCAATCTCGATAAGCGGGGAATCGGCGATATGTGGGTATTGACCGTTGAAGAGTATGGAGCGGCTTCTTTCTGGCAGCGTTTATACTACCGGGTATACCGTAATCCGATCGTGATGTTCGGACTGGGTCCCATCGCCATATTTCTGGTATCCTACCGTTTTAACCGTAAAGGTGCGAGACGCAAGGAGAAAATCAGTAACTATATAACGAATATTTCGATTGTTGCGCTGTATGCATTGCTGTGCTGGGCGATCGGATGGCAGGCCTTCCTCCTCGTTCAAGCTCCTATATTCATGGTGTCGGGAATGCTGGGCATTTGGTTGTTCTATGTACAGCATCAATTCGAAGAAACGTACTACGAGCATGATGAAGAGTGGAGTTATATCAATGCAGCCGTAGAAGGCAGCTCTTATTACAAACTTCCGAAGGTTCTGCAATGGATCACGGGTAACATCGGCTTCCATCACGTTCACCATCTGAGCCCGAAGGTTCCTAATTACAACCTGGAGAAGGCGCATGAAGCTGCTCCTCCGCTGCAAAAGGCAACAACGATTACACTCAAGACCAGTTTGAAATCTATTCGTTTCCGTCTGTGGGATGAAGAGAAAAAGGTGTTTGTCACATTTAAGGAAGCAAAGAAATCGCTTCGAAAACCGAAGGAATCGGTATTGGCAAAAGCCGAGAAGAGCCTGGCGAACAGCAGGCCTAGGGTGCAGGGCGAGTAATTCCTTTCGGCTATGAGGTTATAATTAGGAATAAATAAGAATCACAGGTCCGTTATACAGAAATGAGGACAAAGCTAGAACCGACAGAAGGTGGGACTCCATGCAGAAGTGGTATCAGATATTTCATAAAAGTACGGGGCTGAGCCCTTATGTATGGGTCGTCTTCTATATCCTTCCGTTCTATTTCATCTTCCGGTCGACCTCTACCTATCAGGTCGTATTCGGTACGCTGATGATCGTGATGTTCTTTGCTTTCTACGTCTTTTCATTTCTGGCCAAAGGCTGGCTCGTCTACTTCTGGACGAGTCTGCAAATTCTGATATCGATTACGATGTCATTGGTATTCGGATATATCTATTTTTCGTTGTTCCTCGCATTTTTTATCGGGAACATCAAGAATAAGGCCGGGTTTATCACGCTGTATTCGATCCATCTGGTCACCACCATCATTACGGTCAATTATGGATTGTTAACGCGGAATCCGTTCTTTATCACGCAGCTGCCATTTGTGCTTGTCAGTGTAGTCGGGGTGATTCTGCTGCCCGTGACGAACTATAACCGGAATAAGAATGATCAGCTGCAAGGTCAGCTGGAGGATGCCAACAAACGGATTTCGGAACTGGTGAAGCTGGAGGAACGTCAGCGGATTGCCCGCGATTTGCATGATACGCTCGGACAGAAGCTGTCTCTCATTGGCCTCAAAAGTGATTTGGCCGGTAAATTGATGACGCAAGATACGGAAAGAGCCCAAGCCGAGATCAACGATGTACGCCAGACGGCCAGAACGGCACTCAAGGAAGTGCGCGAGATGGTGACACGGATGCGGGGGACCCGGCTTACGGATGAAATTTTCCGCATTCAGCAAATTCTAAAGGCTGCCCAGATTGAATTAACCTTTGAGGGAACGCTGGAGCCGGAAAATCTGTCGTTAATGAATGAAAATGTGATTAGCATGTGCCTGAAAGAGGCCGTGAATAACATAGTGAAACATAGCAATGCCACGGCTTGCTCCATTGTGATCGAATCCACGGAAACGGAACTGGTTGCGAGGGTGAAGGACAATGGAACAGGGTTCGTGATCGATGCGAGAAACCGCGGCAATGGGCTGCGGGGAATGAGAGAGCGGCTTGAATTCGTAAATGGAAGCATGGAGTTCACTTCCGGCGAGGGGACTACGCTGGTCCTACGTGTACCTAATGTGCTCAGAATGCCGGATAAGGAGGCGGGAATATGATCCGAATTGTCATAGCCGAAGATCAGCGATTGCTGCTTGGAGCCCTGGCCTCACTGCTTGATCTGGAAGAAGATATGCAGGTGGTCGGGACGGCAGGGAATGGGAGGGATGCCGTACAGCTTGTCAAACTTCATAAACCGGATATCTGTATCATGGATATTGAGATGCCGATGATGAACGGACTTGAAGCAGCTGAAGAACTAAAGGGCTCTGGCTGCAAGGTGATGATCCTGACAACCTTTGCCCGGCCGGGGTATTTTGAGCGTGCCGTGAAGGCCGGTGCCAACGCCTATCTCCTTAAGGACAGCCCGAGCGAGGAACTGGCGGCATCCATTCGGAGCATTATGGCCGGCAGACGAATATACGCCTCCGAGCTGGTGGATGAAGCGTATTCCGGCGAAGAGAATCCGCTGACGGAGCGGGAAAAGGAAGTGCTGGGCCTGATTGCGGACGGCAAGAACACGAAGGAAATTGCCAATCAGCTGTTTATTACAACGGGCACCGTGCGAAATTATATTTCCGTTATTCTTGATAAGCTTGGTGTCAGCAACCGGATCGAAGCGATTACGCGTTTTAAAGAAAAAGGTTGGTTTAAATAATCATCTGAAAATAGCCGGAAGCCCCGTGGTTGCAGCCACGGGGCTTCTTTTTTTTGTCCGGATAAAGATAATGGGGGATGGCCACAAGGGTGTTTTTTCGCGATATATGTATTTTTTTACCTGGTATTGTATTCAATATTATGCATAAATATTCATTTTATTTTGTGGGGTAAAGTGTTTGGATATATTTTATATTTTTTGGAAACTATAAAATCACTAATAAAATTAACCCTGAACATTATGGAGTAAATATAGCATCTATTGGGTTATCAAGCAAGAAAACGGCAGTCACTTTGTAAATGTATGCATTTTTATGTATAATAGAAATGATTGCCAGAAGTCAAATTTGAGGAGGAGGAGGTCTTCTATGGACCATATGATGTTTGAGGTTGGAACTGCTCTGATTCTGGTTGCTATAGCCTCCGTAATTGCTGGAAAGCTCAAGTTCTCGATCATACCGTTCTTGATTGTGCTCGGGATGCTTGTAGGTCCACATGCACCAACGATAGGGATTCTTGATTTTAAGTTCATCGAGAGCCAGGGGATCATCGATTTTCTGGGACAGATCGGTATTCTATTCCTGCTCTTTTATCTTGGTCTTGAATTTTCCGTTCAAAAATTGATCAAGTCCGGAAGAAACATTGTGGTAGGCGGAACCGTATACGTAGTATTGAACTTCGTACTGGGTGTGGCTTACGGTTTCGTGATCAATATGCCGCTGTACGAGACGCTGATCATTGCAGGGATGCTGTCGGTTTCCTCCAGCGCCATTGTCGCTAAGGTGCTTGTGGATCTGCGGCGCACAGGGAATGCGGAGACGGAACTCATTCTCGGCATGATTTTGTTCGATGATATTTTTCTTGCCGTGTTCTTATCGATTATGTCGGGACTCCTGTTAGGCGGGGCTACATCGATAGGCGCAACCATCATCTCGGTTTGCATTTCCATAGGTTACATGCTGTTGTTCTTTGTTATTGCGAGAAAAGGCCCGCCTATACTTAACAAATTGCTGAATATTACGTCCAGCGAGATTTTCATTATCGTTGTTTTCTCGTCGATGTTCTTTATTGCCGGGTTTTCGGAGACATTGCACGTAGCCGAAGCGATCGGCGCGCTGTTGTTCGGACTGGCTTTATCGGAGACGGATCATAGCGAACGGATCGAGCAGCTGGTCATTCCTTTCCGTGACTTTTTTGGAGCCATCTTCTTCTTCAGCTTCGGTCTCGGCATCGACCCGACCACGCTTGGCAATGCGTTTTGGCTTGCTCTAGGCGCCGTGGTACTGACCATTATCGGTAATCTGGTCGCAGGCATGATAGCGGGTCGCAAGGCTGGATTATCGCATAAATCGTCGCTTAACATCGGATTGACCATTATGGCTCGCGGGGAGTTCACGATCATCGTTGCGAATCTGGGACTCGCCGGCGGACTGTCCGCTATGCTGAAACCATTCTCGGCCCTCTATGTTTTGATTCTTGCGATTCTCGGTCCTCTTCTAGCCAAGGAGTCAAAACGTGTCTACCGCGGAGCGAATAAAATATTCAAATGGAGCGAGCCCGTGGAGAAAGTAAAAAAAAGGAAGGCCTAAGGCTGCTGGCCTGATTTACTTTCTTCCAACTAATCTATATAATCTAGAGATTGAATTAACCCCAGAACGGAGGATTTTCACATGAGTATTATTCGCGAATCTGATCTGCCGGGTATCGGTAAGAAATTTCTTATTCAGGCGAGATCAGGGGATAAGCTGGTTATTGTTATTCATGACGATGGCCGTAGAGAGCTGTACCATTTTGAAGATGACGATCCTGAGGAGACCATCTCCCAGATTACATTAGAGGATGATGAGGCTAGACAAATCGCCGGCATCATCGGCGGCATGACGTATAAACCGAAAGCGCTCGAGACCATCGAGGTGACACTCGAAGACCTGATCATCGAATGGGCACGCATCGAGCCGCATTACAAATGCGTGGGACAATCCATTGCGGGGCTTCAGGTTCGTCAACGTACAGGTGCTAATGTATTAGCGATTGTGAACAAGAAAGAGCAGAAAATCAATCCGGGTCCGGACGACATCCTGACAGCGGGATCGACGCTGGTGCTTGCGGGCGAGCGCAAGCAGATCAAGCAGCTGAAAGAACTGCTGGTTAACGGCTAATAGTGATCCTTTCGTCGATGCGAAGATAAACCATACCGAAAGCAAGCGCCTCCTTTTACGGGGGGCTTGCTTTTTTATGTGGAGGGCAACCTATTCATCAAAGGGATGATATCTTTTTGCATAAGAAAAAGCGCAAAGGTCTCGTCCCTTTGCGCTTTTTCTGTTTAACAGCGGGATGCTGCGGGTTATGGATTGCCAGAGGGGCCGGTTACTTCCGGGCCACGATCATAAACCGGGCGGAATTCGTCCGGATACCCCGATCTGTGCGATGGTCTCTGATATACTGCTGCAGGATGCGAAAATCCGATTCCTCCTGTCCAAACCCGGGGATAATGGGCGTGTGCTTCAGCAGAAAGATAAGATCCTCTTCACGTTCATAGTATTCATCCGCATCGTATTCGGCATATTGGATATTACGGAACCCGGCAAGCCGAAGTTCCTCCATATATTGATCCTTTAAGGCACCGTCTTCACGGGAGGATTGTCCTCTGCCAAAGGCTTGAGCCAGATTGGCTTTATCAGATTCGCGAACCTGCTGCGTTAGAAACACGCCATCCTCTTCTAGTACTCTTCCCACCTCTGATGCACGGAATGGGGAATGTCTGCATGAGATCAAATTGAAAAACGCCTCCGGGAATTGAAGCGACTCTGCATCCATCTGCATAAAGCGTACATTGGAAGCCGATACGTTCCGTTTATTCCGCCGGGCTGTCTCCATCATCGCATGCGATAGATCGATTCCAACCAGCAGGGCTGCTTTGTCGGCGATGGACATCAAGCTCTCTCCACCACCAGTGCCGATATCAAGCACAACATCGGATTTTTTGCATAATTTGCCAACCTCATCGTAAAAATCCCACTCCATACCCTCGGAGATACATCTTAGCTGGCTAAAGTCCCAGCCGTTTAAAGCCCCTACGATATCATAAAACTGCTTGTATTCCTGTGAATCCATTTATATTGTTCACCTTCCATATGAGATAAAATGGGATGCTGAAAACAGATCGTCACTTATTCGTTCGTTGCCAGTTACTGTGATTCTGGCTAGGCCCGGTCCAGTATGAGAGACCGGGCCTAGCTACTTCGAACGGCAAGGACCCTTATCAGCATCCAATTCACCCCATTTCTGAAAGATTATTTTTAAGAGATAAGAAAGTATAAGCTTCAGAGGCTTACCATCCTTATCTCGCCAGAAATACTTCCGCTATACGCGGTCTGTCTTCTAAAGAAAGTACGTCGATAGATGTTTTTCTTATTGTAAGTCCAAGGATTCTACATGATCAAGGAGAATTTTATTAGGAGGAAGGACCATAATCTTAAGCAAATGATAAGAATTTGGAAGTATGGCGTTAAGAACTGTCTACTATACTTGATGAATCTGTTTCGCAAGGAACGAGAATAATCGAATTTTTAAGATGGGAGGGTACTTTCATGAACCAATTAAAATCTTTATCAAGGGAACGTCTTCCCGAGCTGCAATTGGTACGCGCATTCGCCATCATCGGCGTGCTGTCCGTTCACTCTACATCGTATGCCGTATCTGCGATGACGGATTCCAAATACTTTTTTATGTACAATTTCATGAACATCTTCATGAAATTCGGAACGCCGACATTTATATTTTTGAGCAGTCTGGTACTCTTCTATAATTATTATGACCGTCCCACAACGAAGGAGCTGATCGGCGGATTTTACAAGAAAAGACTGCTGTACATTATCATTCCATATACGCTGTTCTCCGTGTTCTACTTCGCGCTGCTCCACTATTTGTATTATCAGGGCAGGCCGTTCGGTGAGACGATGGAGAGTTTTGTGCAAAAGTTGTTGACGGGCAAAGCGTATACGCATCTCTATTTCGTATTTATCAGCATTCAGTTTTATGTGCTGTTTCCGCTTGTATTATGGCTGTTCAAGAAGATGCCCCAGCTGGCGAAATGGGCGATACCGATTGGACTGGTGATCCAGTGGACGTTTATACTGATGAATAAGTATTATTGGCAGGTACCGAATAAAGGAAGCTGGGCATTGTCCTACATTGCCTATTTCATGCTGGGTGCTTTTATCGGCATTTATTACCCGAAACTGAAAGCCTGGCTTGTTATTAGCCGCGCGAACGCACGGCCTCATCGCATTACCGCCTGGGTGGTGCTGTGGATCGCATGGACGGCGGCCGGTCTCGGGCATGTGTACATTTATTACAACAACCGGCTGCTTGGAACCGGGTATAATTCAACGCTGTATGAGCTGCTGTGGAATATGCATACGTACCTGGGGGCGCTCGTTCTGCTCCAGCTTGCGATTCTTTTTTATCGGGCAGGGGTGCGGGGATGGACGCCGGCGCTGGAAAGACTGGGTGCCGTATCTTTCGGGATATATCTCATTCATCCGTTCTTTCTGCTCGTCTACCGGGAGTTTCCGTTAACTACGGGGAATTCCATGCTTACCCACCTGTGGTATGCAGGCGGTTTTGCGGCGGCATTAGTCTGTTCATGGATCGTTGTGGAATTGACGGTTCGATTTATACCAGGCTCATGGGTGATATTCGGTAATATTCCGAAGGCGAAGAGGTCGGTTAAACCAGTCGATTCGCCGTCTGTGCCTCTTTCCGGTTCGTAGTCTGCTTCACGGTAAACCAGGACGTATCCAAAGCCGAGGGCATGGCTCTGGCGAAGCGAAGAGACAACCATTACCGCACCACGCAGTCTGACATCCATGAAGAATGACACCGTACGGCGTTGTTCTGGCAGCCGTTGATCAAGGAGGAGCCATGTCTGGAGTTACGATATTAATGGTTGATGATGAAACCGAAATTTTGAAATTGATGGAGATTTACGTCAGAAATGAGGGCTACACGCTGCTCACCGCATCTCACGGCCTGGAAGCGCTGGAGATTCTAAGAACCCATAAAGTGGACTTGATCATCCTTGATGTCATGATGCCGCAGATGGATGGCATTGAGGCATGCATGAGAATTCGGGAGGAGAACAACACGCCGATCATCATGCTGTCGGCCAAGAGTCAGGAGATTGACAAAATCGCCGGACTCAGCATCGGCGCGGATGATTACGTGACCAAGCCGTTCAGCCCGCTTGAATTGATCGCAAGGATCAAATCGCAGCTCCGCCGATACAAACAGCTGAACAGTAACTCGGTGAGGGATGAGAACGAAATTCAGATCGATGAGCTGGTGATTAATGTCGCTTCCCACCGGGTGGCGGTGGCAGGCGTTGAGATTAAGCTGACGCCCCGCGAATTTGCTCTGCTGCATATGCTGGCCATCAATCGCGGCCTCGTCCTTAGCATGGACAAGATTTATACCGAAGTGTGGAACGAACCGTTCATGGAATCGAAAAATACAGTCATGGTACATATTCGCAAGCTGCGCGAGAAGATCGAGAAGGATCCGCAGCAGCCGGTATATATTAAGACGGTGTGGGGGATTGGCTATAAAATAGAGTAAACTTAAGCAGAGGTGACGAACTTGAAAATAATGAAGCTTTATAGCATCCGCCTGAAGATGCTGCTTATGCTGCTTGCCAGCATCGGCATCACGGCCGCCCTGCTTATCATACTCTACGCATTAAGCACGTTGATACTCTCTATTCCGGCCATCAAGCCGCCGCTCGTCTGGATCATTAACAACATTGGCTCGGATCCGGTTATGCTGGTTGCGGGCATCATTCTCTTTTTGGTCAGCTATTATGTGAGCACGAAGTGGTTTGTCCTTGATCTGCAGAAGATTCAGACCGGTCTTCAGGACATCACGGCGGGGCGATTCGATTCCAGAATCGAGCTCAGATCCCAAGACGAATTAGGCATCGTCGCTTCCAGCATAAACCGCATGACCGATCAGCTGAACGTTTATCTGGAGGAAATCAGGATTGGGCTTCGCGAGATTGCCAAGGGGAATTTCGACACCGACATTCCGGTTCAGTCAGGCAGCCAACTGGGTGAGGTGGCCGAGAGCATCAACCAGATGAGCAGGCAGCTTCACCAATCCATATTGGAGGAACGTAACGCGGAGAAAACAAAGAATGATCTGATTACGGGAGTTTCCCATGACTTGCGGACGCCGCTTACATCGATACTGGGATTTCTGGAGGTTATCGAGGAAGACCGGTACCAGGATGAAGTGGAGCTGCGTTACTACGTAAATATCGCATATGAGAAAGCGCAAAGTCTGAAGAAGCTGATTGATGATTTATTCGAATACACCCGGATTAATAACGGGCTTCCGCTGGATATCCGGGAGATCGATATGGCTCAGTTCATGAGACAGCTGATCGAGGAATTCGTTCCTGCTCTGGAGAAAGCCGGGCTGGAATGTAAGCTTGCTGCAGAGGAAGGGCTCGTGGTTCGGGCAGACGGCGCCCAGCTCGTCCGGGCTTACGAGAATTTGATATCCAATGCGATCCGTTACGGGGAGTCGGGCAAAAGAATCGACATTGCCGTCCGCAGTGAGGGCAATCAGGTGAGCATCAGCTTCACCAACTATGGCGATCCGATTCCCGAGCGGGATTTGCCGTTCATCTTTGACCGCTTCTACCGTGTAGAGGCTTCCCGTTCGAAGCAAACCGGTGGCACCGGCTTGGGATTGGCCATTACGAAGAGCATAGTGGAAGTCCAGGGCGGCGAAATCCGGGTGCGGAGCGATCGGCAGCGAACGACCTTTGAAACGCGCTTTCCTACAGTCGTATAGCGACTGCTTCAAATTCCTGTATTTACTTTGCCTATTTTCCCAGGAAAACAGGATGTGATCTTGAATGAGCGCCCCTTAATGAGGGCGCTGCAATACGAATACAGTTTCTATAAAACACAACCCAGTGCCTCGGGCGGTACTGGGTTTGTTGTTATACTGGAAGAAGTAAAAAAGGGAGAGAAGTCGTTTGATTCACAAGGCAGACAATTAACCGTGTTCGTCGTAAACCTGAAATGGATGGTCCATAGAATAAAGCGTCCCACCCTTATATTCGCTCTGAACCGGGAAAGGGTTCAATCTGTCTCATACGTATCATTGTTCTCTCGAATCACTTCCATAAACTCCAGGACAATCGTTGATATGGCATCCTCTTGAGGCATATAGATATATTGACTGATTTTCATTATATCGTCTTTGTATAAATCAATGAGTTGCAGAATGGCTTGATCTTCATTCTGCTTTGCAGCTTGCAGCAAAGTCATGAATTCGCGATCTGAGATAACTTTTGGATCATTTTTCTTTTCCATCGGTTCACCGCCTGTTGAGAGATATGGAGCTGCTTGGCTACTTCCGCTTCAGTGAGGTCTTCTAAGTAGAGTTTATATATAATGGTTCTTCCTTGAGGGGGTAATGAATCCAGTAATTGACCAAGCCAAATGCGGTCATCGGATCTAGCATGAAATAACCCTGTCTGCGCGGTACTAATATCAGGGTATAGCGTTTCTCGTTTTCTAAGTTTTTTAGCCTGATATTGTATTCTCCAACCAATCCGATAAATTTCAGTCTTATAGTGTTCGTATGCTGTTATATGCTGCTTCATAACGCATCCCTCCTGTGCCTGTCTATCATCGTATTCATTATTTTGGGGAAAAAGAGAAAGTTAACAAGCTACAAATAGGAACATTTGTTCTTATTTTTATTGTACCATTTTTTACATCTATTGTGAAATGGTAATCTACTCTATAAGTTGTATTATTGATTTCACTCGATAGAGCAGCCGTGTGAAAAGTTCTTCCGATCACTGTCGTTCAAGGATTTCTAGGATTAATTAAATGGCTGTCGGCAGAAATCCACTCATAAAAAGGACAAAAGAAAAAGGACAGCTCGGATAAAGACCGAGCTATCCTTTTTCTTTCTCATATTATTGGAGTGTGACCTTAGGATTGAGCGTGATCTCAAAGGCGCGCCACCAGATGAAGTCAGGATTGTCATAAACCAGCGAAGCACTGCCGTACTCTGACAATTTCCACGAAGAGCCCTTTATTTGTTTGACATTGCATGTCGGAGTGGAGGTACCGATCAGGAAAGCGTTCCTTCCGGCCAGCGTTGTTTGGTGGATCTGCATTTGATCTCGAAGAATCGTGAACACTTGCTGGTAAGCTGATTCTGTGTTGAAGAGACGCATGTTTTGATCAGCGAACGAGGCTTGTAGATTCTCGTAACGAATATTGCTTGGAGTTCTGGAATAGCTTCGGACATCGACTACAGCTAGTCTCTTATAATAATAATCCTTCAAAAATCGTTTGAAGAGTAGTGACCCATGAGCGTTCACCGCCATATTCAATTCGGAGGCAGAGGTCTCTGATACCAAAAAAGCGTAGCGCGCTTGCCCCATGCCAAGCGAGATGCCCATAAGGTTCCCGGCAGTGTTCCATGCACTATAACCCAATAGGCGTCCCGTGTACTGGCTGTCTAGCAGAGCTTCCGTTACCGTTGGATTGGCAGAGCCTTTTCCCGTGAAATCCATAACCACAGTTGCTACGAAGTTTGTTCCATTGGTTTGGATGCGGCTTACGGCACTGGACACCTGTGTTTCGTCTGTGATTGCCAGGATTTCAATGTTTGGTGTGCAATTGACATATTGGCCGCCAACGACGTCAATATGGCGAAGAATATTCTGATGAACAGTCATGTATTCATAGCTGTTGATGATTGTGGATCCATGAGGACCGAAATATTGTACCGAAATTTGCGTTTTTCTGCCTTCCCGATGCAATTGATTAGCCATCCGTGCTACCAGAGAATGACCCAAGCCATCTGCATCAGGCAGTATAATGGCGCGATTCGGATTTTGTCCCTCACAACCGCCTAGATAACGATCGATATAAGTCTCCACAAATCGAATTTCATTGATTTGCACGCCTTCTTTATTCGCATCGTCCACCCCAACGGCCAGGAAGTCAATATAACCCTGACGTACAAGCCTGTCCAATACATAATGATTGGTTTTAAACTTATGCTGCCTTGTGTTGTAGTAATGGGTTTTATTGAAGTGAACGGTATCGCCCAGCTCGGTGCCATCACCGGATATATTATAGCCGTTCAAAATATCGTTGAAGTCTGTATATTTTTTGCGAGCTATCCCCATGAGACTGCGAGACTCGGTGTACGCGTTATAAGTGAGTCCCTCCACGTATGTGGTCGTAGCGAGTCGCATAATGGTATCCAACACATAGATTGGCTTGTTCGGATAAAGCTGTTTAATCTCGCGGATTACGTCAAGCAAGTCTGCCGTCCCTGAATCATAATGGGGATACGTCCCTCCTCCGCTTGTTCGTAAACGTCTGCTACCGATTAAGCCTCCATAAATGAGCATATCGATCGAAATAATAAAACCCTGGACGGAAGAGGCGTGACTTAATATGAACTGACGAATATCTTCCGGTTTACCAAAGGTAGGTGCCGAGGTGCCTATCAGTTGGCTGCCTGAAGCATCTGCGACCGAATCGATCCGGTTACGAATATCTGTAGCAAGAGGAGTTATTAGGTTCAATCCTGAGGCTTGTCCTAATTTGATTACATCATCAAGGTTTACCGGGCGGTCATCCAAGGGTACATACAATACATTTCTCATTGGTCAACTCTCCTTATATATGGTTTAATTGGCCTTCATATATATAGGTGAATTTCCCTTTCCTTTTACAACCACCAATCAGTTTTTTCAAGTTAAGATCTGTTATAACGTGGCGAAGGTAATTGTTCAGCTTTATTTAAGCATTCGTTAAGGATTTGGACCATGGAATGGTAAGATGTGTTCCTTATACTTTCCTTCAGGAACGTACATAAGGAGGCAGTCGGGATGGGATCCATACATCATGCGAAACGGAACATCAGGCTTACGCTGGCATGGCCAGCAATCATTGTGATGGTTGTTGGTGTCATATTACTAGCGGGATGCGCAGAGTTCAAGATGCCCCGCGATGATACACGGATTGAGAATCGATCCGTTCAGGGGAGGGCCACAGCAAGCAATAGAAGCACGTCAATGGCTCCAGCATCCTTTCTCGGGCAGTTATGGGGGGACATATCGGACGGGGTGACGAACCGCACCAGAAAAATGACAGGCAGGCAAACGCCGAGCCGTACCCTATTCGAAGCGAGTTGGCGTATGGAGGTACGATAAAGCGGAGAAGACGGCTAATTATGAATGTGCAGCAGAAAACATTGTAACGAAGAATCTTTCGTGAATGTACATTGGCAATAAGAGATGGATAGACTCCTTTCCTGGAAGGGAGTTTTTTTGTTTTGATTTTGGAACAGATTGCCTTATAATAGCGTTTACATTATATAGGCTTGTATGGGAGAGGATGGTTTCTGTGAGTTTACGCGTATCGATCCGAAAGCGATTATTCATCGGAATAACAGCAGCCGTATGTATTTCACTTGTTGGGCATCCAACTCAGCGGACACAGGAGAGCACACATGTCGTATTCGCTGATGCTGCCGGGGCCGTGAGCTTAACATCTGGTCAACGCGTTACGATTCAGCAAAAGGCTGCTTTGTTTCCTAATGCGCTTAGCAAGAATAGCCATCTGACAAATCTCAAGGTGAGCTATTACGGCGCCAAGGGGGAAAAGCTCCGGATTACCTCCGTAAAGGGGGAATTAGCCTTTATCCAATCCGATTCCCGGGGAGATTTGTGGCTCCCGACATGGTATGTATCCAAGGAAGCTGTCCAAGCGAAAGAAATTTTCCCGCTCTCGCTTCAACTGCGCAGCAGCGGCAGCATATATCTTGCTCCTGGAAGCGTAATGAAATGGCCGGTATCCCAGACGGGAACGTCGCTCATCGCCGTAGCCCAGTGGAAGGACTGGTACGGCGTCATGGTCGCACCTTCCAAGTGGAAGGAAGATTACCGGATCTACCGCCCAGCGATAATGTGGGTAAAGGGTAAGGATACGACGGCCAAGAAGGCGATGCCTGACGGGCTGCTTGATGGAAATTCGGAAGTAACGACGGATGTGGTACGCAACTTGACGGAGCTTCTTTTTATGAAAGGGACTCCTTCTTCATACGTGAAAAAGCTGCTCGGCGAACCGCAGGCGAGGGAGACATCGCGGAATCAGGAGGAATCTTCCAATAAACCGATGATACTAGGAGAGACCTGGAGATATGAGCAGCGGGATGCCCATTATACCGTGACCTTCTCTCCGTCCGGAAAGCTGACGTCCAGCGAATGGACAATCCCTGCGACCGGATCCTTTGAGCGGAGTTACAGTCCTGGCGATGATTACGAGTTTACCTATCGCTTTGCCCCTGTGCCGCCTCAGAAGACGATAGAAGCCGGGCCCGACTGGCGAAATCAGGGCAATCTGAATTTCACCTTCCTGCTTGAGGCGAACGAGGACGTCCTGCTCCTCAAGGGAGATGATGGCGGATACAGCGGGATGCACGATAATTCTTCCCTGTATGCGATTGACCGCAGCACCGGCAAGAAGCTGTGGCAGGAGGATGCGGGATTTGGGTGGTATACGGCTGTCACGGATAAGGAGCGGGAGCATGTTACCATGTACTCGGCTTATAACCCGGAGGTTAAGGATTATGCAGCCCGCGTGCGGCATATCCGGTTGTCGGATGGTGAAGTGATATGGGAGGTTAAGCCGAAGAATGAATTTGGACTGACGATGACGGCTGCGGCCGATGCGATAATTCTGGATGAAGCTTTGAGTATGAACAAAACCAAAACCGAAAGCGTGCTGAGCGTGCTGGATCAGGAAACCGGGAAGCTGCGCTGGAAAAAGACGTTGTCCGGCGAACACCGCTTGTTGAATGCAGGATCGGGTGATCCGTATGTGCTCGTCGAGCAGAACGGACAGCTTACCGCGTACAATCCGGTCACCGGCAAAGCGGCATGGAATGTAAAGGTGGGTAAGAGGATTATGGACGATCCATCCCAAGATCCGTATTATATCGGAGGGTATCGCTACAATCCGCTATCTCCTGCGGATATGACAACAAGATGGATGCTGCTTGGCAAGGAATGGGTTCTGCTCAATACCGAAACCGGGGCGCGCGAAGCCGTGTATCCGGCCCGTGAGATGGAAAGATTCGAGGTGCTGAATGAGCGGTATCTATTGGTGCAGCGTGCGCTGAACGGGGAGTATTTCAACGGGGCTACCGCTTACGAAAGCGTATTGTATGACAGCCTGGAAGATAAGGAAATATGGATCGTGAGAGGCAAAGCCGCACGAGGCGCCATCGAGGGAGAACGAATCTATCTTACGTTGAACGGCATTCCGGCAGCGATAGATATAGAGAGCGGTAGCATCATATGGAAAATGGGGACCTCATCCAAAGCGGGCGACGATCTCTCCCATCTGGTTGGCAGCAGTTACGGAATCCTGGATTCGTACCTGCTGGTAAGTTTGGGAAGCGATCTCGTGGTGTTGAACAAGGAAGACGGCCGAAGCTTGGGCAGATTGCATAACGTGGTCACCGGCAGCGTCGATTTGCGAGAGGTTTATGCCAAGAACGGTGCGCTGAACGTAACGGAACGGGAAGTGCTCGTCGGCACGGTCAACGGAGCTTTTATTCGTTATGATGCCCGGGCATTAAAGGAACGCTTGGATGAGCTGTTATAGCTCTAGGAAAAGGCATCGAGGATGCCGAGGCTTTTGCTGATGCGGATTTGACCTTGGCGGGCACCATTCATTGGTGGCTTTGCAGGAGGATCGAAGGTTTAAGGTGTTTGAGCGCATGGTGGAATAAATGATGAGTCGAGAGATATGCGTCCCTGGCGTCTGGAAACAGATGCGGGGGCGTTTTTGGTTTGCGTTTGATGAACGCAAGAACAAGAATCATTTGTTGAAAATTATCTTGACTCCTTTTGGAAAAAATGCGATGATCAATATATCAAACAGATATATCGAACGGATATATTATATGAAATGTGGTGATGACATTGCTGGAGTACATTCTCCTCGGCATGCTGATGGAAGGAACAATGAGCGGCTATGATCTTAAGAAAACAATCGACAGCACTGTAGGCACTTTCTACAAAGCGAGTTACGGAAGTCTTTATCCTGCGCTCAAGAGACTCGCAGAGAAGGACATGGTTATGCTGACCGAGACGGATAACAGTAAGAACAAGAAGCTATATTCTCTGCGGCCCAGTGGTGAAAAGGCTTTTCTCGACTGGTTGTCTGGACCGATGCAGACAGGACGCAATGAGCAGCTGATCCGTATTTTCTTTTTTGATTATTTGGATGAAGAACTTCGTCAAAAACGATTGGCCGAGTACATATTTAAGCTGGATCAGGAAATTCACATGCTTGAAGCGGTGCAGAACGTCGTGGCTGGAGAATTGGCTGAGATCGAACATCCGGAGAATTATTACTATCGGGTATCGGTTCTGGCGTATGGACTGAACCATTTTCAGATGGAACGGCAATGGTTGAAGGATATTATGGAGAGGAAGGATCTGAACCATGTTAAACCGGAAAACTAAGGATTCTTTTTCGCATAAACACCCGATTATAACCGTAGTCATTATCGAGGTTCTGCTGTTATTAGCCGTATTTGCTGCTGGGGCTTACTCTACGATTAAAGAGTTAAGTTACACTTCGCCTGTGCTGATCTCATTTATCCCAATCGCTCTTGTGTTGATGGCTTACTTTACATGGAAAAAGAAGTGGAACCCGCTCGGTTTCCGTAAGCTGAACAGTATACCGGCCGCCGGGTGGCTCTATTATTCCCCCTTGCTCCTTATTCTAATTACAATCTCGCTTAAAGGGATGCGTGAAATCAGCGCATCGGAGATCCTGTTCTTTATCTTCTTCACACTGCTTGTTGGATTTGTGGAGGAGAGCATCTATCGGGGATTGATTTTGAAAACACTGCTGCACAAAGGCATCCCGACCGCGGTCATCACCTCCAGCATTCTGTTTGCGGTCACGCATGTACTGAATGTCTTATCAGGGCAGGACATATTCCAAACGGTTTTACAGATTGTATATGCTCTGCTTATAGGCGCTGTATTGGCTCTGCTGATGGTGAAAAACCAAAATATCATCCCTCTGATTCTATTCCACTTCCTTCATAACTTTATCCAGTTTGTCGGTAATGACAATAGTGATGCATTTATCGGATACGATCTGTTCATTTTGCTGGTGCTGGCCGTCCACTGTGTCTGGCTGTCTCTCTCTTTAAGAAAACCTCCGGTGTCCGCAAGAATAGATCAAGCGGGTTAATGGAGTGCTACTGGAGTGTCGCAACGATTTACTGTATCAATAGGTTGATTTTGAATGGATGCGTAAGGGCCAGGAGATTCCTGGCTCTTTTTTTGCTATAGATGCAAACATGTCCGGTAAAACGTCATTTCTGTGCAAACTCCATGCATGGAAGTTGCAGCGAATATTATAACTTACATCTAAATATAGTAGACGTAAATGCAAGCCTTGTTTACTTGCAAATTTAAAATAACAAGGGGGGACACTCATGAATCGCAGGACAACGCCAAACCGATCTCCTGAGCCGGGGGAGCCTGATTCACCGCCTCCCAGAAGGCACACCTTGTTTTGGAGACTATTCGCCAACTATTTTCTCCTCATTCTGATTCCTGTGATTGTTGCTTCGGTTCTCGCCCAGGTGCTGGTCGTTCGCATCATTGAAAAGGATGCCGAGCGTTTCAACCAAGTGATGATGAACCGCTTCTCCGAGCAGACGGACACCGAGCTGCAATCCTTGAAGACCAGCATGATTAATATCCTCAGCACCTCGAGATTACGGAGCGTGCTGCTCGCTCCCCTGTCCTCAACGCCGGATAGCCTGCTGCTTCCGGAATTGCTTCATTCCCTGCGGGAGCAGCTGCAGCAGCTGGAATCCGATGATTTGGTCGAGAAGGCATACTATTATTTCGTGCACCAGGATTTGATGATCGATGCCGAAACCTACACGAATAAAGCGTATTATTTTCGTTCCCGCTATCCCCTGGATTTAAACCGGCGCTATCAGCTGGAAGCCGAATTATCCGGTAAAAAAATGATGGATTTCATGGATTCCTCCGCCTCTTTGACAGCTGCCATGAGCTACCCGTTTAATACGGCCGCCCCTGAAGTCTATCTCCTGGTCGAAGTGAAACGAGACAAGCTTGAGGAGCAGATTCACATTCCGGAGAGCTGGGTTACGGGCACGGCGATTGTAGATCATGGGGCCAAAGTGATCGCCCAGAACGGACTGACCGCGCAGGACCAGCTTGCTCTGCAGGAGCTAATACGTACGGACGGCATTGCTTCGCAATTCACGATATCGGACAAGAGGGGGCTGTCCTTCATGACCTCCGGCTTCGATCAGTCCTGGCATTATATCAGCATGATCGACTTAGGCACATTGATGAAGCCGGTCTATATTACCCGATGGATCTGTTGGTTGTTCCTCGTATTCTTCCTTCTAGTCGGCGCACTCGCCTCGTATTATTTAGGCCGGCGATTATACCGGCCGATCCGGGAGATTAAGGATGGGCTGAAGCTGCATCACGCTCCGAATGAAGTCGGCCGTTACGAAGGAAACGAGTTTGATGCCATCAAACGTTATTCCCAATTCATCATGACGGAGAATAAAGAGCTGTACCAGATGGTGAACGGGATGCTGCCGATCGTGCAGGAGCAGTTTTTCACGAAAATCCTGCTGGGGCAATACCGCGATGCCTTATCGATTGAGTACTACGCCAAGGAGATTGAGTTTGCTTACAGCCACAAGGCGGCAAGAACCGTCCTGTGCATCTCTTTCCATTATGACCGGTCGGTTTACGACTCGACATCGGAATCCGCCAAGATCTTTATGCTGACCGAGCTGAAGGACAAGATTCTTCGGCTGGCACCCGGCATGGTCTGGATCTGCCAGACAAGGCCGGATTTGATGGCATGCATCGTTGAGCATGGCCACATCACGGAGGGCCAGGGTCATCCTGAAAAAGTAGCGGAGCAAATCCGGCACATTTTCCTGGAATACGGGACCTATTATAAAGCGACCATCGGTATCGGAAAGACCGTTCGTGCCATGGAAGAGCTGCACCAGTCTTATGAGCATGCCCTGATCATGCTGAAGTACCGGGGGCTGCATTCCACCGTAGAGATTTGCGGCAGACAGCCTTCCCGGGAGCTGCAGCAGTGGGATCCTTTCTTATCCGTGCAAGAGGTCCAGCGGATCCTAAATCAGTACAAAACCCGTGAGTATGACAAGCTGCTTCATTCTGTGCTTGCTCTGCTGGAGGAGGGAAAGGGCAAGGATGCAACAGCCGTGCAGATGAAATATCTGCTTGCCGATGTGCTCAACACCTGGATTCGGGCGGTGGAATCGGAGCGCAATGAACTCAACGTTCCGTATTACTCGGGGCTGTTCGAACGGATGAATCGCTGCATGACATGGGACGAGCTGACGTGCTGCTTTACGGAGATTCATGGTTTTCTGTTTCGGAAGCCGGCTTCCAGCAGCCGGAGTCAACAGTTTATGGAGATTCTGGAGTACATTCATAAGCATTACGATCAAGAGCTGTCGATTGAGCATTTTGCCGGGATGATGAATATGTCCATAGGGCATTTCAGCCGGACCTTCAAGGAGGAGATTGGCGAGAAGTACGTGGAATATATCGCGAAATACCGGCTGATGAAGGCGAAGCAATTGTTGCTTGAAACCGATTTGAAAATTGACGAAATTGCTGAGAAGGTCGGGTATTGGGGGCGAAATTCTCTGATTCGGGCTTTCCGCAGATACGAGGGCATTACACCTGCTAAATACAGGAGCTCCCACCATTAGGAAAGAAGAGACTGCATTATTTTCTGAAGTCTCTTTTTTTGCATGGACCCAAGCGGAAAGCCTTGTGCCACGGGGGTCGCAAAAGGAGTGTCTCCAGGAAAAGATGCACGCTTTACGCGAAAGAAGGACGGCTCGTATAGTGGGGACAACAACAAACGAATGTAAATGCTTTCAATCGGAGGTGAGGATTATTGGCGCAGCTATCACGGATCGGCTATGTTCTGAGAAAGCATAAAGCGTTGTACTTGCTGATGCTGCCTGGCATTTTGTATTACTTAATATTCAAGTACGCGCCGATGTACGGCATCATCATCGCCTTCCAGGATTATTCGATCGGCCGGGGCATTTTGGGAAGTGAATTTGTGGGACTCAAGCATTTGATTGAATTTTTCTATGTCACCCCCGATGCATGGAAGCTGATTCGCAACACAATCATGCTGAATGTGTACGATCTCCTGTTTCATTTTCCGGCACCGATCATTCTGGCGATCCTGTTCCATGAGCTGAAGAGCAAATGGTTCAAAAGGTTCGTGCAAAATATCAGCTACATGCCGCATTTCCTGTCCACCGTCGTAATCGCGGGCATTCTCGTGACCTTCCTGTCTCCGACCACGGGCGTCGTGAACCATCTGCTGGTTAAGCTGTTCGGTATGGAGCCGATCATGTTTCTGGGCATGCCGGAGTGGTTCCGGACGGTGTATGTGGGCTCCGAAATATGGCAGAAGGTGGGATGGGGGACTATTCTCTATCTGGCTGCGATTGCCGGCATCGATCCGACGCTGTATGAAGCGGCCAAGATGGATGGGGCGAACCGGTGGCAGCAGGTCCGGCATATTACGTTCATCGGCATGGTGCCGGTCATGATTATTCTGTTCGTGCTGTCGCTCGGCAATTTCATGGAGGCCAGCTTCGAGAAAATCCTCTTGATCTACAACACGATGAATTATGAAACCTCGGATGTCATTAACACCTTTGTGTACCGGCGGGGTATCCTCGACGCCGATTTCAGCTTCGCGACCGCGGTCGGCCTGTTCCAGTCGGCGATTGGCTTCATTCTGGTCGTTGCGGCCAACCGGATTGTACGCAAATATTCGGAGACCAGCCTGTGGTAAGGGAGGTGCGCGATGAAAAAGCAGGAAAGCTTCGCCTCGAAGCTGTTTGACGTATTCAATGTTTTGTTCATGATTGTGCTGATCATGGTGATGGCCTACCCGATGGTGTACGTATTCTCGGCTTCCATCAGCAACAATGCCATGGTTGCGAGCGGCGCGGTGCTGCTGTGGCCGAAAAAAATTACGCTCATCGCCTACGAGCAGCTCATCTATAACCCCGATCTCTGGGTGAGCTACTGGAATACGATCCGGTATACGTTCCTGCATACGGTGCTGACGCTGATTGCGACCTCGGCAATGGCGTACCCGCTGGCAAAGCGGTGGCTGCCCGGCCGAAGAGTGATTCTGCTGATGGCGGCGTTCACGCTTCTCTTCAGCGGCGGCATGATTCCAACCTTCCTGATCGTTCAGAAGCTGGGGATGCTGGACACGATCTGGGCGATCGTCCTTCCGTCACTGATCAGCACATGGTACCTGTTCATTATGCGGACATTCTTCGAGGCGCTGCCGGAGGAACTCGAGGACGCCGCTGCCATCGACGGGTGCGGATCCCTGCAGATTCTGGTGCGGATCGTGCTGCCGTTATCCGTGCCGGTGATGGTCACGATTGGCCTGTTCACGGCGGTGAATCAATGGAACTCCTTCTTCAGTGCTTTGATCTATCTGAATGACCGGGAGATGTATCCGCTGCAAATCATGATGCGCAACATCCTGATCGCCGGTACGAACGTACAGGGCGAAGGGGATCTGACGCATCTGGAAACGTTGAAATACGCCATGATCATGATCGGGACGCTGCCGATCCTGTGCGTATATCCGTTTATCCAGAAATATTTTGTACAGGGCACGATGATTGGCGGCATTAAGGGGTAGTCATGGATTCACGGGAATCCATCTCTATACGATGTGATGATAAAAAAAGGAGGTTATGGAATGCGGCGAAAGGGGTTCAGAACTGCGCTTGCCATGATCCTGCTCTGCGCAATGCTGGTTACGGGCTGCAACGGCGGGGGCAAGGACGATTCGGGGACGCTAAGTCCTGACAAACCGGTTACTTTTTCATGGCTGGTATACGACCGGGTGGAGGGCAAGGTTCGGGATGACTGGGAGATTTTCAAAGAGATCGAGGCCAAGACGGGCGTCAGTGTGAAGTTTCAAATCGTAAGCCAGGAAGGACTTGAGGAGAAAAGGCAGATCATGATTGCGACGAACACGGCCACGGATTTTATCCAGGTGCCGACGCAGGACGGTCGAGAGCATGGGCCGGAGAAGGTGTTCCTGAACCTTAATGATTACTTGGACCGGGCACCGAATCTGAAAGCCTTTTACGAAAAATATCCTGAGGCCAAGGCGCTGGCAACAGGCACGGACGGGGGCCTGTACACCGTACCCGTACTGGAAGGGGATGCGGAAGGCAAGGGCTTCAACTTTATCTGGTATGCCCGCAAAGACATTATGGATCAGCACGGGATACAGGCACCGACCACGGTGGATGAATTTTATCAGTATCTGAAAACATTGAAGGAAAAGGTTCCGGATTCCTATCCGCTCATCTCGAACGCGATCGTGGGCGATACGGGGCTGTATACGACCTTCGGGCGTATCTTCACCGGCATCAGCGGTTTTTACAACCTGGATCCGACCACGGATCAATACGCATTCGCGCCGTACCATGAGAATTATCAGGATATGCTGGTGTATCTGAATAAGCTGTATGCGGAAAAATTACTGGATCCGGAATTCTCGCTGCTGACGCAAGCACAGTGGGAGGAGCGCATACTGACGGGCAAATCCTTGGTGACCTTTTTCTGGAAGGCTGATCTCGAGTCGCTTGTAGCGAAGGCGCGGGGAGCCGGTACGGCGGAGTATGAGCTGGACGCGATTCCTTCCTTTGCCGCCGAAGGGATCAAGAACTATCAGTTCTCCCGCCCGGTCGTTGGCACCGTCGGCCGAGCGATATCGGCCAAAGTGAAGGATAAGGAGCGAGCCGTCCAATTCCTCGATTATTTGGTGAGCGAAGAGGGAACGAATTATTTATCATTAGGCATCGAAGGCAAAACCTATACGATGGAGGACGGCAAAGCGGTATATAACAAGGAGTTCGGCGAATCTCCGTTTAATGCGCTGCGCAAGGACTGGGGCGTATGGTATGACCTGATCACGCTGAATAACGCCAAATCCCGTGAGGTGTGGGAGCGCGGTTTAAGCGAGAAGAGCAAGGATATCAATGCAAGGTATGAGCAGTATATCGTCCCGGCACCAAAACAGATCGTCAAGACGGAAGAGGAGCTGGAGCTCGAGAAATCGAAGCTGAACAATCTGAACAAATTCCTTGAACAGAAGGTAACGGAGTTTGTGACCGGTAAAACCCCGATTAACGACACCACCTATCAGCAATTTATTGACCAGGCCAAGAAACTCGGCTCCGATGAACTCCTTACCATGTACAACACCGCCTATACTCGCACATACGGCGGCAAGTAATCCGCAAGTCGAATGGAGGAATCAGGCAATGGACGATATGAAAATCATCGATGTCGACGTTCATAACGAGCAGGACGACAGGGCGCTGCTGCCATATCTGCAGGAGCCCTGGCGCTCCCGGGTAGCGACATCCGGCATCGGTTATGCAGGCTCAGGGTACTACTCGCCGATCGGCGTCATGAAAAAAGACTCGATCCCTCCGGGTGGAGGCAAAGCCGGCTCCGATCCCGATTATATGATCAAGCAGCTGATTGAAGGCTACAATCTGGATTATGCCGTGCTGACGGGCGTCGTCTACAATATCTCTTCCACGCATGATCCGGATTACGCGGCCGCGATATGCTCGGCTTATAACGATTATCTGATCGCCGAGTGGCTTGGCAAACATAAAGCGTTCAAAGGCGCAATGGCGGTAGCCACCCAGGACCCGCTGCTGGCGGCACGCGAGATCGACCGGATCGGCGGTCATCCGGATATCGTGGAGGTGATGATCTCCAGCGCGGCGAGGTCGCCGCTGGGCCAGCGCCACTATCACCCGATCTACGAAGCGGCGGAGCGCAACGGCCTTCCGGTCGCGATTCACCCGGGAGCGGAAGGCGGCGGGAGCTCGACGGCTCCCACCGCTGCCGGCTACCCGACCCGCTACATTGAGTGGCACACCTGCCTCTCCCAGATGTTCATGGCACATCTGGTAAGCATGGTATGCGAGGGCGTGTTCGTGAAGTATCCGAGTCTCAAGATCGTTCTGGTTGAAGGCGGAGTAGCCTGGCTGCCGGGCCTGATGTGGCGGCTGGACAAAAACTACAAGGCGCTGCGCGCAACCGTGCCCTGGCTGACGAGAATGCCGAGCGAGTACATCCGGGATCACTGCTACTTATCGACGCAGCCGATTGAGGAGCCGGACAATCCGCAGCATCTCATCGATCTCTTCAATATGATCGATGCCGAGAACATGCTGCTTTATTCCAGCGACTACCCGCACTGGGACTTCGACTCGCCGAGCTATATTTTACGAGGGCTGAAGCCGGAGGCGCGGCGGAAGATTTTTTACGAGAACGCGAAGCAGCTGTACAGGTTGGATTGAGGGAATGGGTGAATGGATGCATGATGGATGTATGAATGGATGAATGAATGAATGAATGAATGAATGGTATCCGTATGAAAGCTTGCTTGAATAATTGAAGCTGGGGTTATGGGTAAACCAAAGTCAGACCAAAAGCGAGCCGAAAACACAGGTGAAATCCAAGGGGATAGAAAGGCGAAACAAAAGTTAGAAGGTCGAAAACAAAGGCGCAAAGAAAGGCAACAACAAGTTGAACTAGAGTAGAACCAAAGTCAAAGCAATGACAAAGAAAAGTCGAAATCAAAGGCGAAAGAAAGGCAACAACAAAGTTGAACCAAACCCAAACCAAACCCAAACCAAACCCAAACCAAACCCAAACCAAAAGCAAACTCAAAGCAAACTCAAAGCAAAAACTCAAAGCAAAGACTCAAAGCAAACTCAAAGCAAAGACTCAAAGCCAAACCCTACAAAGCTGGGCGCATAGGGCAAGGAGGTGGCATGTATGGCGGTACATTACGTGCTGGCGGAGGAGGATATTCCGGAGGGCGGGCACGCGGTCGTGAACATAGAGGGACGCGAAATCGGCATCTATCGGGTCAACGGCGAGTATCATGCGGTTCTGAACTACTGCCCGCATCAGGGGGCGCCAATCTGCG
>NZ_QLYT01000118.1:0-588 GCF_003269305.1 Paenibacillus sp. MDMC362 | reverse complement strand
CTTATATATAGTTTCACCCGACCAACCAAAATCCGTCGTTTACGACATTCAATTTGACCAACTTTAAGATGGCGAAATAAATCACTAATTTTATGATTCTTTCCTAAATGATTGGTGACAATGAAGTTTTTTTAACACGAATGCAGAAGTTGATGTCTTGTTCAATTAACCATGTAAACCACTGCTCACCGATAAACTCTCTGTCTGCGAACACATTCACAATACGGTCTTTACCAAAAATGGCTATAAAGCGTTGAATCAAAGCAATACGCTCTTTCGTATCTGAATTTCCACGTTTATTAAGCAATGTCCAAAGGATAGGTATCGCTATTCCACGATAAACGATTGCGAGCATCAGGATATTAATATTTCGTTTTCCCCATTTCCAATTGGTTCTATCTAAAGTCAGTTGCACTTGGTCGAATGAAAACATATTGAAAATCAACTGAGAAATTTGACGATAATCAAAATACTGACCTGCAAAGAAGCGCTGCATACGTCGATAAAATGATTGTGGTAAGCACTTGATGGGCAAGGCTTTAGATGCAGAAGAAAGATTACATGTTTGCTTTAAAATAATCACAAGCA
>NZ_QLYT01000117.1:0-2278 GCF_003269305.1 Paenibacillus sp. MDMC362 | reverse complement strand
TAAAAGGGAGAAACCCTGCACTTTTTTCAAAGTACAGGGTTTCTCGACAATCTGAGAAGCGGCTTTAACAGCCGCTTCCTTTTGGATTAATAAATATTATGCCTGTTGAACAGATCTCGGTCCTTTGGATGCCATAACCTCATACATGCCGTGACTGGAGCTAATCACATGCTCAGGCTGCGGCTTGCCGCGGTTATCACGATGTCCTTGAATGTGAGCGGGACTGGTCTCCCAGCGTTTCCAGGCTTCTTTGGATTCCCAGCGAATCATGACGATGACCTCTTCCGTTTCGTCGGTACGCTTTGCATTCTTGACAAGGACATTCAGATCAATGAAACCTTCGATTTCTTCTATGGGTCCGGGCTTGCTGAAACGCTCAACAACCAGATTGGATGTGCCTGCTTTAACAATAATCGTTTTCGTCTCGATCAACATATTCAACGAACACTCCCTTAGTGAAAATAACCGTAAAATGAACGATATTCTTTCATTCTAAATGATAACGATTATCATTGTCAAATTTAATCCCCCTCACTCGAAAAATAAAAAAATCTGACCAGCATAAGTCTGCTGATCAGATCGTCATTAATTCAGTGAAATGTGCTGCATGGAATTGCAAGCCATGCAATCCTCCTGTAAATAAAAAAGCGAAGTGAAGCCGGCCTTCTTCAGCTTGCGCGCAGCCAGAATTCCATCCGAACGCTTGGGCGTTACAATGACCACGGAGTCATCGGGTTTCAGCTCCTGCTCCCACACATAAGGCAACCTTCCGAGAGAGATGTTAATCGTCTCTTTCCGCGGACAAGCCATATATTCGGACACATCACGTACATCGAGCATTTTCAGATTCGGACAGTCCTCCTGGGCCTGTCGAAGTTCACTGCACTTCATGAACCGCAAGCCGGATATAGGTACATACCTTCGGTAATATAAACTAAGTATAAATATAATCAGAGCGGCAGATGCAATCAGCACGAAGCATTCCCCCATCATTGTCATGTGCATCGACTTGATGCTTGGTGGAAAGAGCATGAGACATTCCATCCCCATTCCTTACCCCTACGGGTATATAGTATGTGCTTCATGCTTAAATGTCAATACATCATGACAGAGCGCATTCCTCAATTTCAAACCCGAGATCTTCAATCAATCCCCAGTCTGCGGTATGGGCCTGGCCTTCTGTCGTTAAATAATCGCCGATGAAGATCGAATTGGCCGCATATAATCCCAGCGGCTGCAAGGAGCGCAGATTCACTTCGCGCCCCCCTGCAATTCGAATTTCCTTCGCAGGGTTAACAAACCGCATCATGGCAAGAATCTTCAAGCACATCATCGGGGTCAATTCTTTACGCCCTTCCAGAGGAGTGCCTTCAATCGCATTCAGAAAATTGCAAGGAATCGAATCCGCTCCAAGCGATTTCAGAGCAAACGCAATTTCCACCCGTTCCTTCAGGCTCTCGCCCATTCCGAAAATGGCTCCGGAACAAGGGGACATTCCGGAAGAGCTTGCCTGCTTCACGGTATCTAACCGATCATCGTATGTATGCGTGGTCGTAATCTGTTCATAGTTATCTTTCGAAGTATTCAGATTATGATTATATCGGTGCACGCCGGCATCGGCGAGCTTACGCGCATGATCCTCACTCAAGAAGCCCAGACAACAGCACACCTTCAGCTGAGTCGTCTGTGTAATCTCCTTCACCGCTGCGACTACATGATCAATCTCCCGATTGGAAGGACGACGACCGGAAGCAACGATGCAATAGGTTCCCGCCTTTCGTCGAATCGACTCACGCGCGCCTTCGAGAATTTTGTCTTTGGTAAGCCATGCGTATTTATCAATAGGCGCTTCCGACACGATGGACTGGGAGCAGTATCCGCAATCTTCAGGACACAGACCGGATTTGGCGTTAACGATCATGTTCAGCTTAACCTTGTTCCCATAATACTCACGGCGGATTCGATATGCAGCCTGCATAACCGTCAGCAGTTCGTGATCCTCGCTGTTCAGAATGGCCAAAGCCTCAATCGGCGTTATTTCATGCCCTTGCACAACGTGATCAGCCAGCGTCGCCCAATCATAATGGATTTGAGTCGTCATATCTTCATTCTCCTTCTCTGTTTTAATGTCAACCGTTTTAAATAATGATTTGGTTAACAATAAGGGTAATAATAGCATAGATAATAAAACAGTGACAATCCTTCATAGCGGTTTTTTACAAGACGGATTGTCAAGCCAAGTGCGACAGCTCTGCCATGAACGATTCGTGAGCAGACT
>NZ_QLYT01000043.1:0-35481 GCF_003269305.1 Paenibacillus sp. MDMC362 | reverse complement strand
CGTACTTTCTCGGAAGACAGACCGCGTTTAGAGGATGTTTTTCTTGCGATATCAGGAAGGCCCGTACTTCGTAGTTTATACTTTCTGATATCTAAAGAAAACGCGCATTTCCTGTACACCCCTCACGAGGAGTCCAAAGAAAATACGCGTTTGTACCATTGCGGTATTAGTAAAGCAATATGTTGTTCAGTTAGGAAAGCTTTCCGTAAGCCGGGTTCTGTGCTCTTCGTGGTCATAACGGGAACTACCCTGCCACCATGAGCGACAATCATCTATCTAGGCCGATCATTACTAATCGACTCAAGCGACCAACCCGGACGCGCCTCGGGCTAAGGCTGTCTCCTCGAAAGAGACTGCGTCCCATTAGGTCTTGCTCCAGGTGGGGTTTACCAGGAACGAAGTCACCAGCGTTCCTCGGGGTCTCTTACACCTCGGTTCCATCCTTGCCTGTGCCACCCTAAGGCGGCCATCGGCGGTCCATTTCTGTGGCACTATCCTTCAACTCGCGCTGACTGGACGTTATCCAGCACCCTGCCCTATGGAGCCCGGACTTTCCTCTCGCGGCTTTGACACCGCCAGCGATTGTCTGTCAAACTTTCCGGACAACATTCATATTATACAGTGATTTGAAGCGGTACACAACCCATTAAACATTAACAATAGCTGATTAATTTCCCAGCTGGGCCGAAGCACTCTTTACGATCAGGTGGTGTCAAAATGAGACCTCGTTTTCCTTGCCTTATATTTCTGGTCCTTACACGAACTGGAACGGCTCCGTATTGATGCGGGAAGCAACAACTCGGGTTTCATACTTATGCTCCTGCAGTTTCTGTTCCATCCACTCGGCGACTTTGACCTTCATAATCTTCTCGGCATTGTGACCCGGATCAATGATGGTAAGTCCTGCTGCGAGCGCATCCTGTGCCGTATGATAATCGACATCTCCCGTTACCAGCACATCCGCTCCACGGAACAGTGCCTTCATCATGTAGCGCCCTCCGGATCCCCCAATGACGGCCGCCTTGCGGATGGTGCGGTCGAGCTCTCCTACGACACGAACATGAGGGACCTCCAGCTTCTCCTTTACCACGTCTACCAGCTCAGCCAACGTCATAGGCTCTTTTAGCTTGCCAACCCGGCCAAGACCAAGGGATCTCCCTTTAAGGTCCATAGCATACAGGTCATAGGCAACCTCTTCATAAGGATGTGCCTTCAGCATCGCCTGGATTACTTTGTTGCGGATGGCATGAGGAACAATCGTCTCGATCCGAACCTCATTTGCACGTTCCATCTTGCCTTCCTGGCCTAGAAATGGGCTGCTGCCTTCTCGCGGGACGTAGGTGCCAAAGCCCTCTATGTTGAAACTGCAGTGGCTGTAATTTCCGATCCAGCCTGCACCGGCGCCAAGCACGGCATCCAGCACCTCTTGATGATGACTCTTCGGCACAAATACCACCAGTTTGGATAACTGTTCATTATGCATGTCATGGATAGGCGACGTATTCTCGATGCCTAAGGCCTCCGCCATCCAATCGTTCATTCCGCCTTCGGTTACATCGAGATTGGTATGACTTATATATACCGCGATATCGTGTTTGATCAGCTTTTCATATACCTTGCCCATCGGTGTATCCGTCTGCAGCTGCTTCAGCGGACGGTATATAATCGCATGATGGGCGATAATCAGATCAGCCCCAAGTTCGATGGCTTCATCCACCACTTCATCATTGACATCCAGAGCAATCAGCACGGTGCGAATGTCCTTTTGCAATGTTCCAAGCTGGAGTCCGATTCGATCATCGGGTTCGGCCACGTGCTTCGGGGCCAATTGCTCCATATATTGAATTACGGTTTGTCCTTTGGCAAGCATGCCAGCACCTCCTGAATAAACTCGATATCCGAACGAATCTCACTCGCCTTATCGGCTGCCGTGGTGAGATCTGAACGCGAAAGCGATTGAAGAATATACTCCATCTTCTCCATTTCCGATTTCCATTTATCATAGAAAACCGGATTCGGAGACTGCGTGAGCCAAGGTCCCATACGGAAAAGCCAGTCCGTAGATAATCGGAGACCATCCCCAATCGCCCTTTCCGTGTAAACCTGCTCATTCGTCAAGTCTGTTGCATGAGAAGGCTCGGCGACCATCACTTCGTAAATTTTGCCGTCTTCCTCCAAGATCCATTCCTCGATCAACACCCAGCCATGGGAGTACAGCCATTTGCGCAAGATATCTTCTCCTACATTCGGCTGCAGGACCAGCCTGCGGACGCCGGCCAGCTTATCGATGCCGCGGTCCAAAATCGCTGCAATCAAGCTGCCTCCCATACCGGCAATGGTAATGACGTCGGCCTCGCCGGCTGATAGTACGTTCAATCCGTCTCCTCTTCGTACGCTGATGACCTCAGTCATCCCTGATTCGATGACCTGCTTGACGGCAGCATCATAAGGGCCGGGATTGACTTCACCGGCGATCGCTTGAATGGCTGCTCCGCTCTCTACGGCAGCCACAGGCAGCAGTGCATGGTCGGAACCGATATCAGCAAGTCGGCTGCCGCATGGAATCTTCTCCAGTATTTGCGTTAATCTTCTTGATAATTTCACGGTTGATACACCTTACCATTCCATATTTTCGTCCAAATCACGATCTATACCTTACCCTAACAGAGACAATACCAAACTGCAAACCGGTAAATCACGTGAAAAACGTTGGGCCTGTTCATTTGCAATGGGTCTGGAAAAGAGCTAAAATAAAGACCAATAAAACAAATGCAGGAAGAAATTCCATAACCAAGAAACTCATGCATGAATTCGAAAAAAAGGACCTGCTGCCGTTACTGCAGAAGGTCCGTGGATTAAGCTATTCGAGGAAATCCTTTAACCGTTTGCTGCGGCTCGGGTGACGAAGCTTGCGAAGCGCTTTCGCTTCAATCTGTCGAATCCGTTCGCGTGTAACGCCGAACACTTTGCCGACCTCTTCCAGTGTTCTGGTGCGGCCATCATCGAGTCCGAAACGAAGACGAAGCACATTCTCCTCGCGCTCTGTCAGCGTATCCAGCACATCTTCGAGTTGTTCCTTCAGAAGCTCGTAAGCTGCCGCGTCGGCAGGAGCGAGTGCTTCCTGATCCTCGATGAAATCTCCGAGATGGGAATCATCTTCTTCACCGATCGGCGTTTCCAGTGAAACGGGCTCCTGGGCAATCTTCATAATCTCCCGGACTTTCTCAACACTGAGTTCCATCTCGGCAGCAATTTCCTCTGGCGAAGGCTCACGTCCGAGCTCCTGCAGAAGCTGTCTGGATACACGAATCAGTTTGTTGATGGTTTCGACCATATGCACGGGAATTCGGATGGTACGGGCCTGGTCAGCAATAGCGCGCGTGATCGCCTGGCGAATCCACCAAGTCGCATACGTACTGAATTTGAAACCCTTCTTGTAATCGAACTTCTCCACGGCTTTGATCAAGCCCATGTTGCCCTCCTGAATCAAATCCAGGAACAGCATTCCTCGTCCGACGTAACGTTTCGCGATACTTACAACGAGACGCAGGTTGGCTTCAGCCAGACGGCGCTTGGCTTCCTCATCTCCCTGTTCAATCCGGTTGGCAAGTTCAATCTCGTCATCAGCAGACAACAGCGGAACCCGGCCAATTTCCTTCAGGTACATCCGTACCGGGTCGTTAATCTTGATCCCAGGAGGCAGCGAAAGATCGTCGTCAAACCCAAAATCCTCGTTATCATGGGATTCGGAATCTCCCGATTGCCGGTGAGTACCCTCTTCATCATTCTCATTAACTACATCGATACCCAGGTCGGCCAGCTGCTCATAGAACTCTTCCATCTGCTCCGTATCCTGATCAAATGGCGATAATTTCTCCATAATATCTTTATAGCTCAATACGGATCTCTTTTTACCCTGTTCAATCAACTGATCCTTGACTTGATCCAGCGTAAATTCCGTTTCTAGTTCAGTATGCTGATCATTCGCCATCATTCGACTCCCTCCTCCCTAGAAACAGCAATGCGTGGGGCTTCATTGTCTTTCTAGGGCGATAATCTCACTTGCAATTTGTGCGGCTCGCATAAAATCCCCTGAGCGCTCCGCTTTAATCATCTCTTCTTTTTTCTGGTCGATCTCTCTCTGCTGCGGAAATTTCAGCACCTCACGTATGCAATCATCGAGCACTTGAACATTCCACTCGGCTGGTGCTTCCATCATCATGATCGAGCTGACCGTCATTTCCAAACGATCGTCGTGGAGCGATGACATGAAACGGCTGATATCCGGAGATTTACCCTGTGCGTAAAAAGCATATAGATAAGCAGCAATTGCCGCATGATCTTCAATATTAAACGCTTCTCCCAGGCGATCGCCAACGTATCGCGCGGCCTCCGCATCCTGCAGCATCAGCGACAGCAGCCGCCGTTCTGCAGCATGGTAAGCAGGCAGAAGTACAGGGGCGGGCTGGCGCCCTTTTTTATGCCTACCATTATTCCACCTTTTTTCCTTATTATCCCCATCGCCCATCTTTTTTTGCATCGATTGCCGAAGCAGATTGCAATCCTGCTTAAGACTCTCGTAGGAAAGATGGAGCTCGGAGGACAATTCCCTCAAGTAAACTTCTCGTTCAGTCGAGGAATTCAGTACGGCGATAATGGGCAATGCTTCTTTGGCGTAGGCAATCTTACCATCTTCTTCTAGCAGTATATGGTTTTTCTTCAGATATATAAGTTTAAATTTTGTTGTTGAAACAGCTGTTTCTACTACATGCCTGAAACGCTCGGCACCGAATTTGCGGATGTAATCATCCGGGTCCATTCCTTCGTTCACCAAAGCGATTCGTACTCTGAGACCAACGCCTTCCAGCATTGGAATGACTTTTAGCGCAGCAGCCATACCGGCTTTATCGCCGTCATAGACAACAACAACTTCTTCAGCCACCGATTTCATGATTGCCACTTGATTTTCCGTTAGAGAGGTTCCCATGGTTGCCACACCATTGTGTAGTCCTGCTTCCCATGACGAAATCACATCTCCGTAACCTTCGAATAACAGAACTTGACGCAATTTGCGTATGGATGTTTTTGCCTGGTGCAGGTTGTACAATGTGCGGCTCTTATTAAATAGAAGTGTCTCCGGGGAATTCAGGTACTTCGGTTGACCGTCCCCCAATATTCTGCCAGCAAACGCAATGACCTTGCCGCTGCGGTCATGTATCGGAAACATGATGCGTCCGCGAAAACGGTCGAGATAGCCTTCCTGTTCATTTCTTGCGGATAATAAACCGCCCTTTTCCATCTCTTTCAAGTCAAAGGATCGCTTCGTCAGGAACTGTACAAGCGTGTCCCAACGATCTGGCGCATAACCGATTTGGAATTGGTCAATCATTTTGTCGCTCATTCCGCGGGATCGTAAATACTTCATGGCTTCCGTACCATGCTCCGTGTTCTTAAGCAGGAAATGGTACAGCTTGGCGCTAAGCTCATATGCTTCAAGCAAACGTTCTTTTTCCGGATTACGAGGAATTACGGGAACTCCTTGACCTTCCGGCAACGAGATATCATTCTCTTCTGCCATTGTCTTTACGGCTTCGGGAAAAGAAAATCCTTCGATTTCCATTCTAAATTTAATGGCGTTTCCGCCCTTACCGCAGCCATAGCAGTAAAAGATTTGGCGTTCCGGTGTAACCGTAAAGGAAGGAGTCTTCTCTGAGTGAAACGGGCACAAGCCCTTCAGGTATTTCCCCTGTTTGGTAAGATGCACGTATTTGCTGACCGTGTCCACAATATCGCTCTTGGCCAGTACTTCCTCAATGACATCATCCGGAATATTACCTTGTCCGGTACTCATCCAAACCACCTTCATCTCTTTTGGCACGTAAATAGTATTCGCTACGGGTGGACATTCTCCTGCAATTCATGCAAAAGTTTTGTCAGTTTATGTTGAAAAAAACTCCGGTCTTCGTCAAGCAGCTTTTTGGGCCCTTTGCCATACTTTCCTTGCTTCCTCGCCTTAGCCTGATGGTGACGGGAATCCAGCATGAAATCGATATCCGCATTATGGAAAATACGACCACGAAAAGATATCACATGACATGATTTGGCAAGTGCAAGTGCAGCCAGTCCATAATCCTGCGTTACCACGATATCCCCCCTGGATATGTGGTTAGCAATGTATAGGTCCGCACTTTGATCACTCCGATCCACCTGAACCGTCGTAACCCCTTCTTCTGCCTGCTGCAGATGATCATAGGAAGAAACAAGCAGTACCGGCACACGAAATGTACGAGCTGTCTCTGCGATTTCCTTCTTGACTGGACATGCATCACCATCAACCACAATCGAAATGGAGCTGCTTTCGTTCATTCGCATCACCGGCTCTTATCGTTAATCTTGGATTCATCTTTATGCTGTATATTATTATATACGTCTTTGGCAGATTAAAATCCTTCTTCGCAAATAAACAATGACCCAGCACTTGCTTGATTCAGGCCGTTCATAGCGAAAGCGCCATCCCGTGCATAACCGCGGGCTGTCGCTTTCACTGAACAATGCATTATAACATTAGTAAAATCATGCTGTCACTACTACCACACCAATTTCGTAAAATCGGCGTACCGCTTCAAATCTCCATCAATGCCGGAGAGCAGTGCGAGACGATTGGCCCGAACCGCTTCATCCTCTGCCATGACCATAACGGAATCGAAGAATCCGGTAATCGGTTCTTTGAGTCCACCCAGCAAGGACAATGAACGTTCGCCGTCAGCAGCTTGCAGCGCGGCATGATAATCTTCGCGAATCGTGTTCCAAGCTTTGTACAGCTTGCCTTCTTCCGATTCCGTAAACAATTCTGGATTGACAGCAGCCTTACCGGCCTTGGCAGCCAAATTGCTGACCCGGTTGAAGGATTCCACCGTTGTTTTGAAGTCATCGACATGATCGACAGCATTCATCAGCGCATGACCGCGGGATACAACCGAGACCACATGATCGAATCCTGCGGTAATTACGGCATCCACGACATCATAGCGCTGATCTTCGGACAGAAGCTTCTTCACGCGAAGGCCGAAGAACTCTTTAAGGTCCTTACTGATTTCATCCGTCGAGCGTTTCAATACGCGAATGTTCTCGTGAACCTCCAGTGCCACACCGAAGACATCCGATAACGTCACCGGGAGTTTGTGCTCCAGGATGATCTGAACGATGCCGGCCGCCTGACGGCGGAGCGCGTAAGGGTCTTGGGAGCCTGTCGGAATGATGCCGATGGAGAAGCAGCCCACGATCGTGTCGATTTTATCCGCAATGCTTACGATGGATCCGACCGAGGTGGAAGGCACAGCGTCACCGGCGAAACGAGGCTGGTAATGCTCAAACACCGCTTTGGCTACCTGCTCCTTCTCACCGGCTTTTCTTGCGTAATCCTCTCCCATAACACCCTGCAGTTCAGGGAATTCGTAAACCATCTGGGTCACCAGGTCGAATTTGCAAATATCGGCTGCCCGGCTCACGGAATCTGCTTCGTCAGCCGAAATGTTAAGCTTCGCGGACAACTGATCGGAAATTCGGCGGATTCTGCGGACTTTATCGCCGATGGTCCCCAGTTCCTCATGGAACACGATGCTCTCCAGCTTCGATAAGGCGTCTTTGATCTGAAGCTTCTGATCTTCCTCATAGAAAAATTTCGCGTCCGACAAACGGGCTCGCAGTACCTTCTCATTCCCTCTTGCGATAACGTCCAGGGAACGGCTGTCCCCGCTTCGCACCGTGACAAAGAACGGAAGCAATTGTCCCTGCTTATCCAGCACAGGGAAGTACCGCTGATGCTCACGCATGGAAGTAATTAATACTTCCTGCGGAATATGAAGGAATGAGGAGTCGAATGATCCGTACAGCACGGTTGGCGTCTCAACCAGGAATAATACCTCTTCAAGCAAATCATCCTTGATGGCGATATTCCATTCTTTCTCTTGGGCCAGTGCTTGGATCTGCGACACAATCATCTCTTGGCGTTCATTCACGTCCACGATGACATGCTGTTCGCGCAATACGTCGCGATAAGCCGATGCCTCAGGAATTACGGCTTCTCCGCCAAGGAAACGATGTCCACGGGTCACGTTCCCAGCTTTCACGCCCGTAATTTCCAGATCTATCGTCTCATTTCCGAGGAGAGCGACCATCCACTTAATCGGACGAACGAATTTAAATTCATGCGCGCCCCAGCGCATATTTTTCGGAAAGGTCATGGAAGTCAATATGCCAAGGAGTCCTTCAGAAAGGATCGACTTCGTATCCACGCCGACGCTGTTTTTCGTCACATAGATATACTCTACCCCGCCGAGCTCCTTAAAGGTAAAACTCTCGGGATCAACGCCCTGGCTTTTTGCAAAACCAAGCGCTGCCTTGCTCCACTGTCCGCTATCATCCAACGCGATCTTGCGGGAAGGCCCCTTCACTTCCTCGCTGACGTCTTCTTGTTTGTCCGCCACGTTCTGTACCCATACCGCCAAGCGGCGCGGCGTAGCATATGCCCTTACTTCTCCATGCCCGATTCTGGAAGTATCGAGCCATTTGACCAATTTGTCCTGAAGCTGTTCCATCGCGGCGCGCAGAAATCTCGCCGGGACTTCTTCCAGACCGATTTCAAACAATAAATCCTTAGACATGGTCTGCGCCCCCTTTCTTAATCAGCGGGAAGCCCAGCTTCTCGCGCTCTTCCAAATACGTGGCTGCTACCTGACGAGCCAGGTTTCGCACGCGCATAATGTATCCCGTTCTCTCCGTTACGCTGATCGCGCCTCTGGCATCCAGCAGGTTAAACGTGTGGGAGCATTTTAGAACATAGTCGTACGCCGGGAATACTAAATTTTGGTTCATCGCTTTATTCGCTTCTTCTTCATACATGTTAAACAGCGTAAACAGCATTTTAACGTCGGACACTTCAAAAGTGTACTTCGAATGCTCGAATTCCGGCTGATGGAATACGTCTCCATAGGTGATGCCGTCTACCCATTCCAGATCAAACACATTCTCTTTATCCTGGATATAGGATGCAAGACGTTCCATACCATAGGTAATCTCTACAGCGACTGGACTTGCGTCGATGCCGCCTACCTGCTGGAAGTACGTAAACTGCGTAATTTCCATACCATCCAGCCAAACTTCCCAGCCCAGGCCCCATGCTCCAAGCGTCGGCGCTTCCCAATTGTCCTCAACAAAACGGATGTCATGATCGAGCGGATTGATGCCAAGACGCTTCAAGCTCTCCAAATACAGCTCTTGAATATTGTCCGGTGAAGGTTTCAAAATGACCTGAAATTGGTGATGCTGATACAGACGGTTCGGGTTCTCTCCATAACGGCCGTCGGCCGGGCGGCGGGAAGGCTCTACATAAGCCACATTCCAGGGCTCGGGTCCGATCGAACGCAAATACGTCATCGGGTTCATTGTACCGGCACCCTTTTCCGTGTCGTACGGCTGCACGATGATACAATTCTGTTCCGCCCAAAATTGCTGCAGCGTCAAAATCATCTGCTGGAAATTCATGATTTTTAGCTCCTTTACATTCTTTTTCAAATTCATTCCACCATGCATATCATTCTCTGTACAACAAAAAGCTCTCGCCCTACGCCTGTTGTACAGACATAGGGACGAGAGCTGTAGCTTCCCGCGGTTCCACCCTACTTGGCCCTGCTGCGCCACGGACACAATCTTAGTCTCCAGCGATCAGCAAAACCCACTTTATCGTTTCATCATGCTCCCGGGTGCCCTGTTCATGAATATCTCCCACCAGGCTTCCACCACCCCCGGCTCGCTTTCACGGATCGATTATTCACTACTTTCCCGTTCAATGCATGTCAGTATTCAAAAAACTAATAAACTGATAAATATAATACCTTATTCTATATCTTACGTCAAATGTTGTACTTGTCCATTTGATCCAAAAAGTTTTGCGATTTCAAACGCAGCCCCAGCTGCATATCCATCAAAGCTCGCATGACCTTTTTAAGCTCGGCCTTCGTTTCGTCCTTCACATCCACATTGCCCAGCCGCCTTAAATCCAATCGTCCAAACAGTCGCAGCAGCTTCAGCGTTCTGGGCGAGATCGCCATTGCCGGCGGATCCAGATGTTTGCAGTAACGGCACAGGACGCCGCCAAGGCGGGGGCTCACCAGCATATCCTCGTCTTTTCTGGATTGATTGCATGAAATGCAAACGTCCAGCTCCGGCCCGTACCCTGCCGCCTGCAAAATTTTCATCTCATACAGATTGATGATAATTTGGGGATCCTTATCCTCCTGAAGGGCATCCAGGCAGGCCTTGAGCTGATGAAACCAAAAAGCGCCCGTCTCCTCATCCTGCAGCACCCGATCCAAGAGCTCGCAGGCATAAGAAGCATAGGCGGCTTTGACAAGATCCTCCCTGAGCCCGTGGTGAGATTCCATAATCTCACCGGCGTTCAAATTGCCGAGCCCGGTACCATTCCGGAAGAACACATATTCTCCATAAGTAAACAGCTGGGTCAGAGCAGCATGACGGCTTTTCACCTTCTTTGCTCCTCTGACCAGCACGCCTACCTTGCCCGATTCTTTGGTGCAAAGTGTAATGATTTTGTTCCCTTCACCGTAGTCCATGCTGCGGATGACAATCCCTTCCGCCCGATATAGCATGCGCTTTCCCCCAACCATTCCTGGAACAACCAATGATTACTCGTCTTCTTCATGCGGGGCCGCCTCATCTTCAACGGATGCAGCTGTAAGAACCGACTCACCCTCGGTTTCCTTATACAGCAAATACGCATCGACATCTCCAGTCATCGCAAAATACTTCCACGAAAAATCTCGCATTCGTATTCATCCTCTCTTCGGAAATGACGTTTCGCATCTACGAAAATTAGGATGTGCGCCTAGAGCAGAATTATGAAATGCAATTGTTGGCAGGCGGCTGCCGTGTATGATTTGCCTCCGATTTGAACAGCGGCTCTATTATTCCCCGCGGTGAAATCCGAGATCGCGAAGCACGCGTTCTTGGTTACGCCAATCTTTTTTAACTTTAACCCAGAGCTCCAAAAAAATCTTGGACCCGAGCAGTCTTTGAATGTCCTGACGAGCTTGTCTGCCAACCTCTTTTAACAGAGCACCCTGCTTGCCGATAATGATACCCTTTTGGGAGTCGCGTTCTACAAAAATCACGGCTGAAATATATACGGTTCCGTTCTCCTCCACCCGCATATCCTCAATCGTAACCGCAATGGAATGAGGAACTTCCTCTCTTGTCATATGCAAAATTTTCTCGCGAATCAGCTCTGCGCACACGAACTGCTCCGGATGATCCGTCACTTGGTCTTCAGGATAATACTGCGGGCCAGGAGGCAAGTATTTCTGTATCTGTTCAAGCAGCGTGTCGACATTGTTGCCGAGCTTGGCGGAAATCGGGACGATCTCTGCAAAATCATGCAGCTTCCGATACTGCTCAATCAGAGGGAGCAGAGCGGGCGGCTCAATCTTATCGATTTTGTTCATGACCAGAATGATCGGAGTCTTGATCTTCTGCAGCTGCTCGGCAATAAAACGGTCTCCCCCGCCGATGCCCTCGGAAGCGTCCACCAGAAACAAGGCGGCTTCAACCTCACCCAGCGTGCTTAAAGCGGTCTGGTTCATGTAATCCCCAAGCTTGGATTGACGTTTATGAATGCCCGGTGTATCCAGAAAAACCACTTGGGATTCGTTGGTCGTATAGACGCCATGAATTTTATTTCTTGTTGTTTGCGGTTTGTCCGACATGATGGCAATCTTTTGACCGATCACCTGGTTCATCAGCGTTGATTTCCCTACATTCGGTCTTCCGATAATAGCCACAAACCCGGACTTAAATTGTTTTTTTTGCATACCATTCCTCCGCTACTGTTCCTGTATCTACATGTTGTGTTCTGAAACCTTGGTTCGATCCTGTTCAATTGCAAACTTACTGTTTGTTTAAATCCCAAGGACCAAACGCACCCGGCAGCAGTTCACTGACGGTCGTTTCCTTGATGTCACCCTTCATATTCCCCATGATCACCTTCATATCCGGTTTGCACAGCTCCACCAGCACTTGCCGGCATACCCCACACGGCGTGCACGGGCCATCTGTATCGGCAACGATGGCAATCGCCTGGAAGCTCCCTGCTTCATGACCATCGGCTATCGCACGGAACAATGCCGTGCGTTCAGCGCAATTGGTAGGACCGTATGCAGCATTCTCTACATTACATCCAAGATGCACCTCTCCGCGCGAATCGAGCAGAGCTGCCCCTACACCAAATGTTGAATAGGGTATGTACGCCCGCGTACGAGCTTTAATCGCTTCCTGCATCAACAATCCTGCATCCATATCCAGTTCCTCCTAATGTTCAACTTGTCATTGATTGTATCCATTCCCATACCGGTTCATAGAAGACCAGAATGCCGATTACGACGGCAAACACCGCTGCAACTAATGCTGCACCGGCTGCTGTGTCCTTAGCCACCCGAGCTAAAACATGTTCTTCTGGCGAAATCAGATCGATAACGGCCTCTACCGCAGTATTTACCAGCTCCGCGATAAATACGAGGGCAATCGCCAATACCAAAAACAACCAACTCATTCGGTCCAATTGCAGCAAAGCTGCTGCGATGAATACAATCAAGGCAGCAGCAATGTGGATTTTCATATTGCGTTCCGTTTTTACAGCCGTCAAGATGCCGCGGATCGCGCACCCAAATGCCCTGTATAACGATTGTCTGTGCGGCTTCACTATCTTGTCAATCCTACTTCTGCAAGCACAGCCTCCTGCTTGCCCATCATTTCCGCTTCGCTCGCCTCATCCTGATGATCATATCCGAGCAAATGCAGAAATCCGTGAACAAACAGAAAACCGAGTTCCCGTTCCAAGGAATGACCGTATTCTTCGCTTTGCAGCTTTGCGCGAGGGACCGAGATAATAATATCACCCAGAACATCCGGCACGCTCTCCAGTTCTTCTCCTTCTTCAAGCTCATAAATGATCTCGAGCTCATCGTTCGTAATTTCATTCATCGCAAAGGAGAGAACGTCGGTCGGACGATCGATTCCCCGGTACTCCCGGTTCAATTCATGGATCTGTTCATCATCGACAAAGGTCAGATCAACCACGCCGTCGGTAACGCCTTCAGCCTCTCCGGCCTTCTGAAGAATCACTTCAAGCAAGGCGATCAAATCCTCGCTAATCTGAAAATCCTCTTGTTCATTATTCCATGCCAGCTGCAGGCTCATTCTTATACGCTCCTTCTCTGTTCCTCACTCGTTGCCGATGTCTCGGAAGCGGTCGGGTTATCGCCATTTGGCGCTGTCGGCTTGGGACGCTTCACATCTTCAGGATACTCGATCCGGGAATGAAAAATCCCCATCACCGTCTCTTTTAACGTCTTGGCGATAATATCCAGTTCCTTCATCGTTAAGTCGCAATCATTAAACTGATGGTCATCCAGGCGGCCTTTGATGATCTTCTCGATCATCGATTCAACCTGTTCCACCGTCGGTTTACGCAATGAACGAACAGCCGCTTCGACGCTGTCGGCTATGCCGACAATCGCAGATTCCTTGGATTGAGCCTTCGGCCCTGGATAACGGAAATCATCTTCAGTAAAATCCAGTTCTATGCCCTGCTCCTCCGCCTGGCGAACCGCTTTATGATAAAAATAGTGTAAAAACGTTGTGCCGTGATGCTGCTCCGCGATATCTCGTATCGGTTTAGGCAGCTTGTACTCCTTGAGCATTTCCACGCCATCCCTTGCGTGAGCAACGATAATGGATTTGCTCAGCTTCGGTTCAATGGAATCATGCGGGTTCTCCATGTTGTTCTGATTCTCGATAAAATAGATCGGACGCTTGGTTTTTCCGATATCATGATAGTAGGATCCGACGCGGCACAGCAGTCCGTTGGCGCCAATCGCTTCCGCCGCAGCTTCGGACAAGTTTCCGACCATGACACTGTGATGATAAGTGCCCGGCGTCTCCGTCAACAGTTTACGGAGCAGCGGATGGTTCGGGTTCGATAATTCCACCAGCTTCAGAGCCGACAGAATACCGAAGGTGACTTCGAAGAACGGCATTAACCCGATAACCAGAATGGCCGTTAACAATCCGCCGGCGATAGCAAAACCGATCGAATACAGCGTTTCACTCGTCGTCCACGTATCGTTATTGAGCAGCAGCATGATAAACACGATCAATGCGCCAAACAGAGAAGCCATAATGCCGCCCTTCAGCATCGTCGACCGTTGGCTCGCGCGGTGAATCGAGAAGATCGCAACGCAGGAAGTCACGGCTGCGAATAACCCGAATTTGAAGTCAAACAATTCACCCTGAACATTCAAGATGACACTTGCCATAATGCTGAAAATGATGACGCTGAAATAAGCCAGCGAGGTTTCCAGCAGCAGGGTAACCAGAATCGCACCAATCGCAACAGGCGCAAGATATCCAACATACATCTGGGAATCGCTTTGCAGAAATGCCGTCAAATGCATCGGAATCAGCGTGATCACATACACCAGGACCAGCATCAACAGCTGCGAGTTGTTGTATTTAAATTTGCCAGGTTCCGACTGTCTTATGAATGTCAGTACGCCCAGCGACAGCAGGACAGACAGGAGGAGAACTCCCAGCTCCGGCCAGTAGTTGACGTCGTCCTTCAGCAGACCATTTTTGCCAAGCAGCTCGTACAGCTCCGGTGTGATAAGCTGACCTTTCGCCACGAGGATATCCCCTTGTTTGATAAATACGGGCGGGGTATTCTCCCTGGCCTCCACCTTCGCATTCTTGGTGGCAACCTCGTCATAGAATTTATTGGCCGTTATCGTTAAACTTGCCAATTCCTGAACAACTTCCCTGGCTGTCCGATCATTCAACGAACTTGTGTTCACTCTCTCCGCCACGCGGGTACGTGCCGTATCGGCATCCACGATTTCGTTCAGCATCAGCCTGGATACAATCTCTCGAGCTACAGGCTTCATCTGAATAATATCTTCCGAATTCAGCCTCGGTATCTTAATGAACGTTTCCTCGGGGATCCGATAGGTTTGTTCTTCGATGACCCGCTGCATTTCCTGAAGCAGCTCTTTGGAATAAGCTTCATTCGTGCTGTTGGCCGACACGAAGTTTTGCACGAATTCTCGAGCCATCCTCGGAATTTCATTACGATAAATTTCGACCTTTTCGCCAGAGCTGATATCGACGTCCTGATTCAAACGTTCAATGCGGTCAAGTATTTGCGTGACCAGAACGTCATTCCGCAAAGGAACGTGAGGGTAAATCGGCTGGACGTTCTCCGCCGCCGCCTCCTGTGCCTTTAGCGTTGCCTTGCTATCCTCAATTTGCACGGGCGCCACGATATTCTTTTCGCTTTTCGTATTGACCTGAATGTCATAGCGTTCCGGCAAAAGCCTAGATGCTAGACTGATATAAAAGAGTAAAGCAAGCAGCAAAAACAGAATATAGCGTGTTGCCACGCTATATTTCCATCCGCTGTTTTTACCCCATATGGACTTGTCCGTCGATGGTTCATTGGAGGCCATTGCGACAATCCCCTTTAATCTTGGTTTTCTGCTGCTTTATCGTAAGCGACGATGATTTTTTGTACTAAAGAGTGACGTACAACATCCTGTTCGGCAAAATAGACGAATCCGACTTCCTCAATTCCGCTTAATATCGTTTTAGCTTCGATTAGTCCTGATTTCTTGCCCCGCGGCAGGTCAATCTGGGTCACGTCCCCGGTTATGACCATCTTCGAGCCGAATCCAAGCCGTGTCAGAAACATCTTCATCTGTTCCGGCGTGGTGTTCTGTGCTTCGTCCAAAATAATAAATGAATCATCCAGCGTCCGCCCGCGCATGTAAGCAAGCGGCGCAATTTCAATCAACCCACGCTCCAGCGCCTTGGCCGTTTGATCCGGGCCCATAACATCGTATAAGGCATCGTACAGCGGTCGGAGGTAAGGATCAACCTTCTCCTGCAGATCACCCGGCAGGAAGCCCAGGCTCTCTCCGGCCTCTACTGCCGGCCTTGTCAGAATGATCCGTTTGACGGATCCTTCCTTCAGCGCGGCAACAGCCAGAACGACGGCCAAGTAGGTTTTCCCTGTTCCGGCAGGACCGATACCGAATACAACATCCCGCTTTTTAATGGTGGTCACATAGTGCTTCTGACCGATGGTTTTTACACGAATAGGCTTGCCCTTGAAGGTTGTCGTGATTTCGCCCTTGTACAGATCCAGCAATTGATCAGCTCTCAGATCCTTGGCGAGTTCTACAGCATAAAGGATATCACGTTCGGTCAAAATGTAGCCGTTGCGCACAAGCTGGAGCAGCACTTCAAACAGCTGCTGAAGACTCTCCACATTTCGATGTTGCCCACGAATCGTGATGACCGCTTCCCGTGAATCTATCGTCGCAGGAATTTCTTTTTCGATTAATTTCAGAAATGTATCTTGTGGTCCGAATAAGGACAGACCTTCTGACGCGCTTTGAAGTAAAATTTGAATGCTGGTCGTTTGCTGTGACAAATAGCCTCATTCTCCTTGATCGTATACTATGGGAAGTTCTTTCGCGATGGTCTCTTCCACCTCAAAAAGCACTTTCATATAAACTTTACCATTCTCTTTCTTATCATGCAAAATTTTTTGGCTTACAAATCTCGAATCGGTCCCATATTTCGCCAAAATATCCCGGCGTGCCCCCTCGATTCCCTCTTTTTTCGCTTCATCCTCGCTTATGGTCCGCTGCACCTCGGTAACCTCCATGATTTTTTCCGTCATCCAGCCTAGCGGAAGCACGCGCGTCCTCCACGTAAGCGGATCATAGAAGGTCAAAGTCTCCTGCTGTGAAAACGGAATATCCCCGTAGCCCCACAGCTGGACGGCCCGATCGCCAAATACGATATACGAACGCTTCTTTCCTTCCCCCGTATATACCTTATGGGTCTTCACCAATGGAATTTCGATATCGTATTCATGCCATACAAGGCCCTTCACTTCCCCTTTGGCTACAATTTGCTCCGAATTTTCCTCGTCCCCAAGGACACCGGAAATCAGAATGTCGCCTTTCTTCACCCGGCTGTTAATCCCTACTTTTGGGACCCCCTTCTCAGCGTAAATATGGGTGATGACAGCATCCTGCGTACTGATTAGATGCCTCGGACTCTGTAGCGGCGGTTTCTCCGGTACGGCCGCCTCTACAATCTGTATGCGTATGCGCGTCCCGTTTCGTTCCACCCCTACCCATGAAGTCCCCGGGAGGCGGGCGGTCATATTCCCGGACAGCTTGTCCATCGATTGCAGCTTGAATATCCATTGAAACGGATATATGCCTTCCAACTTGGCCGCATCAAGCACATCCTCCGAAGCGATCGTTTCATTCCCCTCGACTTCCACGTTCCACACCATCGAGGAAAGCGTGAGCAGGATCATAAAAAACGCAACAACGCCGATAACAAACGCTTTGCGTTTCAACACGCGGCGGGCTTTGAAGGGGTATCCGTAACGCCCCTTGATCCGCGTACGGCAGCCTGTCCGTTTTAACAGCGGACGGAGCCCTTTGAAATCCTTCAGCAGCAGCTTAAGCTCTGCTGAGTGGGCCCCTGTCGGTGTTACATCCCAAACCGGAATCCCCGCCTCCGCCAATGAATTGATGAATGCTTCCACATGCTCACCGCGAACAGCGAGCTTCACATATCCTCGAAGATGGATCATCGTCGGAATCTTCACGGTTTCTCCCCCGTTCCTATGTATTGAATATGATGAATGGTGCCAATGATGGTCACTTCATGGCTTTGAATAGCCTGAATCGCAAGTCCGGCCCCCGAAATCTCCAAAGAACCTTGCGTTAAAGACAACACAAGTCGTTCCTCGGAAAAATGCCGAACTCCGCGATGATTTTCAATATGCAGCTCTTTATTGCCAATCAGGGTCAACCGCGGCAAATCAAATAACAGATCCTGTGGCAAATCAAGCATTTCTTGGGTCCATTTCTGCAGCTTGCGGCTGATGCGGGACATATGGAGACTTTCCCCCTTCCTGTACTGTACACCTTATGCCCCAAGAAGCCGTTTTATGAGATCAAAAGTAAAAAGACCGCCCCGTCAAAAAATCTGACGAGGCGGTCTCCCGCATCTATGAATCTATGAATTGAATCTTATTTACGCATTTCTTGTTCAAGTTATCGGGTCGACTGTCTCGAAAGAATCCGCCAAGTTAACGACGAGGATTCATGGGGCGCTTGGCACGCGGAGTTCCCAGGATTTCGGCCCAAACAATGCCGTTTCGGGCTTGCTCTGCAAGAAACGATCCACTGCCCCTGGACTGTTCATGATTATCATCCCGGCTTTCGACAACCGTTTCCGGTAATGCGATGGTCATCCGGTTCAAATTCGAGTGAATTCGGCTCAAATCCCGCTCCATCATCTCGATTCTATGATCTATGCTATCAGAGTGAGATCTCACTTCTTCCGCACGTCTCGCTCGATCAATCTCTTGATGTTCAAGAGAGTATCCGTTACCGGTATCCATTTCTTCTTCATCCATCCGCTCGATCCGGGTGCTTTCCTGAACAGGTGCCGGACGGGAGGCTTGCGGAGTCGTCTGCACCCGTCTTGCTTCAGGCCGCTGCTGCCCCGGTCTTGCAGGACGGTCCCCTTCGCCGCCGAAAGACGGCATACGGGGATGTTTCCCCTCCTCAGGGTTCTTCCCGCGTCTTCCGAGGGCGGAGATGATGAAGAAGCCTATAACAGCTACAATGTAAAAATTTTCGATTAACCAGCTCACTATAGGCTCACCTCATCGTTACTTGGTTTTGTTGTCTCCGGAATTGTCATTATTCTCACCCATCTTACCGAAGGAACCCCTCATCTGCGTGTCGGCTTCGATATTCTTCAGGTTCATATAATCCATCACGCCCAGTTGGCCGCTGCGAAGCGCTTCAGCCATAGCCAGCGGAACTTGGGATTCCGATTCCACAACGCGTGCTCTCATCTCTACGACGCGAGCCTTCATCTCTTGCTCTTGGGCTACCGCCATCGCTCGGCGTTCTTCCGCCTTCGCCTGGGCAATACGCTTGTCGGCTTCCGCCTGTTCGGTCTGCAAGTATGCACCGATGTTTTTGCCTACATCCACATCCGCGATATCGATGGACAGAATTTCAAATGCGGTTCCTGCATCTAGCCCTTTGGACAGGACCGTTCTTGAGATCAGATCCGGATTTTCAAGGACATCTTTATGCGAATTACTGGAACCTACCGTCGTTACAATCCCTTCACCGACACGAGCAATAATCGTCTCTTCGCCAGCACCCCCGACCAAACGGTCAATGTTGGCACGCACGGTTACACGGGCTTTAACTTTGACTTCAATCCCGTCTTTGGCTACAGCTGCTACCACTGGCGTTTCGATCACGCGAGGGTTAACACTCATTTGCACCGCCTGCAGAACATCACGTCCGGCAAGGTCAATCGCCGCAGCTCTTTCAAACTCGAGCGGAATATTGGCGCGTTGGGCTGCAATCAAGGCATTGACTACCCGGTCTACGTTACCGCCTGCGAGATAGTGACTCTCCAGTTGGTTGATGTTAAGGCCAAGTCCTGCCTTCGTTGCCTTGATGAGCGGATTCACAATCCGGCTTGGGGTTACGCGCCGCAGGCGCATGGCCACCAATGTAATAATCCCGATGCGCACGCCGGAAGCGAGCGCCGAGATCCAGAGCATTAACGGGAAGAAACTGAAAAACACGCTAAGCACGATAATCGCGACAACACCGATTAGAAGAATCGGTACCAATGAACCATCCAATTCCATATTCGTTTACCCTCCATTTAATAAATATTTGCCTTCATCACTTAGAACATTTAAACACTGGCCCTTTTAATACTACACAATTCCGTTACGAGGTTCACCCTTTTTCTTCCTCCACGACAATTCTGGTGCCGTCCGTCTTGATGATGCGGACCGGCCGACCGGAATCGATAAATCCTCCAAGGGTGACTACATCAAGGCGTCGTCCCTCAAGCTCCATCGTTCCAGCCGGTCGCAGCGGCGTGATCGAAGTGCCGACCAGCCCGATAAGTACATCCCGGTCTTCATTCGGAATATACCCTTGCTCTTTAGATAAGCTCTCGCTGAGAATAAACTTCTGCCATATTCCCCGTTCCTTAAATACGAGAGCGACCACGATGATAGCCACCAGGGCACAAGCCGCCCCAATACCTAGGGATAAAGCCACATGAGACGTGCTGTAGGCCGCCATAACAACGCCGGCAATCAAGCTGGCTGATCCAATGATACCCAGTATCCCGAAGCTTGGCACAAACAGCTCCATCGCCAGCATCACGATACCGATCACAAACAGCAGCCAATTCTCCCAACCGGCAAATCCTGCAACCTGGTTACCGAAGAAATACAGTACAAATGCGGTCACCCCTAGAATTCCCGGCACACCAAAGCCCGGAACGATCACTTCGATAATGACACCTGCAATACCGATGAAGAGCAGGAGCGCCATGACACCGGGATGCGTGAGGAAGGTAGCCAGCTTCTCTGAGAAGGTCTGCTCCATCCGAAATACGTCCTGCGTCGAGTAGTCCATCCACGTGATGACTTCTTCCGTGCTGTTCGCAATGGTATCCGCATAGCCCGTCTTCAGCGCTTCATCATGCGTCAACGATATGATCTCGCCGGGTTGCTTCGTCAACCCGACTTCAGGTAAGTCAAGCTTCATCTTGAGATCAGCCATCCCCTTGGCAATCTCCGGATTTCGACCTGAAGCTTCAGCGGCACTCGCCATGCTTGTTTTCCACCAGGAAACCATCTTGGCATCCTCGATCGGATTCCCCCTTGAATCCACCATGTAAGCCGCGCCAATCATGCTGCCTTCCGACATGGCAATCTTGTCTGCGTTCAGCGCAATGTAACTCCCAGCCGATGCGGCATCACCCGTGATGTAGGCTACAATCGGAATATCGCTGGCCTTCATCAAGGATGCAATTTTACCCGCTTGGTCGACCAGGCCTCCCGGCGTATCAATTTCCAGGATGATCAGTCCAGCCGCCATCTTCTCGGCTTCCTTAAATCCACGCTCCATGAAGCTGGTTAAGCCGCGCTCGATCTGCTGCTTGACCGGAATGACATATACCGATCCGATGTTAGCAGCCACGGCGGATTTCATCGGACCTACATACATACCGATTGATATCAGCATCATAACGACGGCTGCCGTGAATGTCAGGAATTTGCGGATCCAAAACGGTCTGCTCATCTGTTCCCCTCCTTTTCGACGTATTAAGCCATCTGTACCCTATACTTCGACAAAACGGGTTCAGCGGCCTGCCTTTTGCATAAGCATATGTATCTACTTGCCCTCATATGGTAGTTACTACGAATCAGAAACGATTTCGTTTCAAAAAGTATGCCCATCCTTAGAAAAAACCATCGCCAATAGGCGGCTCATGAATACATCCCCCCGGATAAAAAGAAAAAACACCCCTTGAGAAAACAAGGGGTGTTTCACTTATGTTGTTACAGAAATTGTTGAACAACTTGATTGACAAGCTTTCCATCTGCACGCCCTTTAACTTTCGGCATGAGAGCGCTCATTACTTTACCCATCTCGGCTTTTGAAGAAGCACCGGTTTCCTGGATGGTCTGCTGTACAATGACTTTAATTTCTTCTTCAGTAAGCTGTTCCGGGAGGTAGGCGCTTAGGAGCTCAATTTCTGCTTTTGCATCGGCGGCAAGATCGTCGCGTCCCGCTTTTTCAAATTCTTGGAGGGCATCTTTGCGCTGTTTGATTTCACGACTAAAAATATCAAGCACTTCGTTGTCATCCAAACTTCGTTTCAAATCTATTTCAAGATTTTTTATCGTCGAACGAACCATTCGAATCGTTGAGAGTTTGAACTTGTCCTTACTCTTCATCGCTTGCTTCATATCTTCGTTCAATCGTTCGCTAAGATTCATGCTAGTTCAGATCCTCCTAAAACTTTCTCTTACGAGCAGCCTCGGACTTTTTCTTGCGCTTTACGCTTGGCTTTTCATAATGCTTGCGTTTCTTCACTTCAGCCAATACGCCATCTTTAGCAATGGAACGCTTGAAGCGACGAAGTGCAGCATCAATTGTCTCGTTTTTGCGAACTTTAGTTTCAGACACCAGTTTTCCCTCCCTCCGACCAGACCGTCCAAGAGCATTAACACGGTTCATCAAACTTCATTATAGGGCAAACGGAAATAAGGTGTCAACCTTAGGCGTCTATTTTACAATAGTCGCAGGAATTGGAACAACCCCGCCGCGACGTTCCGCTGCGAGTCTGATCTGTTTCTTCATTGACCTGATGTTATGTATGCGCGGGCGAAATGCCTGTTAGAGCGCCTAAACGGCGACCGCCCATCAGATGATAGTGCACATGAAACACCGATTGTTCCCCATCAGGTCCGCAGTTGTTAATTAATCGATAACCGCTCTCCGCAATGCCCAGCTTGGCAGCGGCTTCTTTCGCCGCTTTGTGCATCTCGCCAATCAGCAGCAAATCTTCATCCTGAATATCGTTCATGGATGCGATATGCTTTTTGGGAATAATCAGAACATGAACCGGCGCCTCCGGGTTAATGTTTTGAAATACAAGCACTTTATCATTCTCGAGTACTTTCGTGGAAGGAAGCTCCCCCTCTACGATTTTACAAAAAAGACAATCCATTACGGTTACCCCTTTCATACGTTTACATGCTTTTATCATATAAGAAATTAGGGAGTGCGTCCAATAGATGACAATGAGGCCAACACAAAAAAAAGAGAAGCACCCCTGGAACGCAGCTGTCCAGTAAGGAGGCGCTTCATCACGAGAGCAAGGGAAAAGATTGGAGTCTCTCATGATCAAGCGCCTGCCCGGTGCTTCTTATATATGTCGGCTTATCTGTACTATAACAGCGCCATGTAGCTGTTTCCGTGATTTGGATCACATTACCCATGCTACATCGATTCGATGGCAAGCTGCGATCCCGATCCCGCTTGCTCCGCCGGCCGTACGACCAGCTTGCGCGGCAGACGTGCCCGAAGCTCGGGCACGTGACTGATGATGCCAACGGTCAGCTTATCGGTATGGAGCCGCTCAAGCGCGGTGATGACCGTTTCCAGCAGCTCCGGATCCAACGTGCCGAACCCTTCGTCGAGGAAAAAGAACTGCAGCGGATATTGTCCGCGCAGCTGAATCTGCGCCGAAAGTGCCAAAGCCAAGGCCAGTGAGGTCAGAAATGTCTCGCCTCCCGATAGTGTGGATACCGGACGCCGGACGCCGCCGTTGGCATCGTCCCGAATGACGAAGCCTCCACCGGAATCCACCTCAAGCGAATAACGCTGCTTGGTCAAATAACGAAGACGCTGGGAAGCCGACTGACTCACCTGCATCAGCTGTTCTTCCGCAATATATTCAACAAACGCGTTTCCGCGCAAGCAGGACTGCAGTTTGGACAAGCGCTCGCTCTCTCGCTGAAGGCTGAGACGCTGCTCCTCCAATTCCATAAACCGGATGTGACGTTTGTTCAGGTCCTCCAAGTCACGCTCGGCTCGGGCTCTCGCCTGCAGGGCCTCCTCATCGGCTGTTCGGGCCGCCTGAAGCTCGGCTGTGCACCGTTCCCACTCCTCTTCATGAAAAGGGCTGGCACCTAGCTTCTGTTCGACGTCGCGAAGCCTCAGCGTCCATTCCCGCTGCCCTTCCCGATGGGCTTTCACTAACTGTGCGCATCGTTCACTTTCTTCCGCAGTTAAACAGGCTTCCAGGACGGCATGCTCCGTAGCGAACGGCGAGGCAGCCAGCTGGTTCTCCCAGGCAATCTTGGCGGCTTGGTGCTGCTCCTGCGCAGATCTCTCAGCCTGTTCTGCAAGAGCCGCTTCCTTGGCTGCATGCTGGGCCTTCTCTTCTGCCTTCCTGCACTCGCTTCTGGCTTGTTCAGCAGTTTCCTTTAGCAGGGTCATTCTGGTCCGGCATTCGCCGAGCAGCTCTTCAGCCGGCCGGTCGCCGATCCATGCCCGGAGACGCTCTTCCTTATCCTTCAGTCCATCCGCCTTTCCCTCACGCTGAGCATCCCATTGAATCAGCTGCTTCTCCAGCTCACGAAGCTGCTGCTCCAAGCGAAGAACGGCCCGCTTCTTCTCCTCAATAAATGGAACGCTGCGCTCCAGCCCTTCTTTTATGGACTCGGATTCCGCATCCTTCTCTTGCATGAGCTGAAAACGACCGGTAGCCTCCTCCAGAGAGAAGTCTGGCTTGACTTCCTGCCAGGAAGTTATAATGCCTTCAGCTTCAGCTTCCAGCCCTGCTAGCTGATCCCGCAGCTGGTTCCATGTCATTTGCCCATTCTCAAGCACGGCGCTCTGTTTGAGAAGCTCCTGCCGGCATATGAAGAGGCTCTGCTGTACCTTGGACGCTTCCGTACGGCATTGCCCGATGGCTGCAGCCTGGGTTTCGGCTGCTTTTATGAGCCATGCCGTATCCGAAGCAAGCTTTTCTACATCGTACGTTTTATCAGCGGCAGGGATGGTTGACACTGCTGCCTCCATCCACCCTTGTTGCTCCTGCACGTCTAGTTTGACGGCAAACAGCTCGTCATCTGCATACGGCTCAATCTGCGAACGCGTTTGGCTTGCCAGCGCTTCCGCTTCGTTAAGCTGCCCCCGCAGGGTTAATCTGGCCTCCTGGATCTGATGAGTGATCTGTGCCAGCTGATTCATGGTCACATCGAGATGATCCTCAGGGTGCCCTGATGAGACAGCAGGCTGAGGATGATGTTCACTTCCGCAAACCGGACAAGGAGCTCCTTCCCGAAGCTCGGCGGCGAGCGAAAGGGAGAGCGCATGAAGCTGCTTGTTGCGAAGCGAGTCGCTCATCGCCTGGTTTACCTGAGCTGCCGCGGCCGCCATCCGATCGGCAAACGACGAGGCTTCCGCTGCATCACGGTGCAAGCTGTCAGCTTGCACGGAGAGCTGTATGTAGTGCCGCTGCAATTCTTGCTCCTGCTTCTGCAAGGCAATAAATCTTGCTTCTTGCTCCTTCAGCTTGCTCTCCTGCGATTTTAACTCGAGCTCGGCCTTTTGCTTCCGTCTGCCGGCTGACTCAAGGGCTTGGACCTTCTGCATCGCCATATGAAGCGCCTGACGCTCACCAGAGCGGATCTCAAGCCCTTTCAGCTTGGTCTGCAGCTCTTCCTGCCGCTTTTGCCCCCGTTCGAGCAGTTCCTGTTCCTTCTGCAGTTGGGCAGTTACCCCATCAAGCTCTTTGCGTGCGTCCACTCGCTGCGCATCCAGCCTAACCAGTTCTTCCCGTAATCCGTCTCGTTCCCGCTGTAATAAAACAGCTTGCTCCAGCTGCTGCTCCCGAAGCACCAGCTTCGGCTCCTCGGCTCGAAGGGCTGCCTGGGCAGCTTCATCCGCCTTGACGGCTTGCTCCGCCGCTTTTTGGGCGGATGCGGCTTGCGCAGTGAGTCCTTCGGCAATCTGCCTCCGATGATCCCAGGCCTTGCCGGATTCGCGCCAACCTTCAAGCGCAGGAAGAACAGCGGCTGCCGCCCCTGTCAGCTCAAGCCGACGTTCCAGCTGCTTCATCTCTTCCTCATGAAGGGCAAGTTCATCCAGCTTCCCTTGGAGACGCCGTTTTTCCATATCCAACTCACGGATTTTGCCCATAGCTTCATGGGCTTCGATGGCGGCCTGGAGAAGATTCCGGGATGACGCCGCGTGTTTCTTGGCATCCTCCAGCACCGTCGTCGCTTCCGCCAGAGCATCTTTGCCTGCACTGCCCAGCCCTTGCTGTTCAGCTTCGACGGATTTCAGCGAACCCTCTGTATCTTTCACGCGGCGGCTGAGCTTGATCGCAAGCTGGTCTCCGTACCGTTCCAAATGAAACAGCCGCTGAAGCATCTGCCGCCGTTCACTCCCCTTCAGGGAGAGGAATTCAGCAAACTTTCCCTGAGGAAGAACGACCGCTCGGGTAAAATCATCCATTTTAAGTCCAATTTTCTCTTCTACGCAGCGGGTAACTTCGGCCAGTTTATCCGCCATCACCTGATCCCCATCGGGGGCAACGTGGATAAATCGACTCACCGTATTGCTGATGGAGAGCTCATTGACCCGTTTGAATCGGCGTTCTACCCGGTATCGCTCCAATCCGGCAGCGGAAGACAACTCAAACGTAAAAGAGACGGACAAGCTATCCTCCGAATGGTTCATGATGCCCTGGGTTCCATTAACCGCACGCTCCACCTTTCCGTACATGGCTAGCGTAATAGCGTCCAGCAGCGTGGATTTCCCGCTTCCCGTCGGTCCGAAAATACCGAAGAGTCCGGTCTCGCACAACGTCTCAAAATCAATCTCCTGCGCATCTCGATAACTTTGCAGTCCGGATAGCTTCAACAAGATCGGTTTCATCTACGACTTCACCTCCGTCCCGTCAGGCTCCTCTTCCTCTACAAGCTCCAGAAACAAATCGACCAGATGATCCTCGGGCTCCGCCCCGCCGGTTTGCCGCTGGTAGAACTTTCGGAACAGGTCCGGCAGCGGCAGCCGGGAGCGTTCGCTCTCCAGCTCCAGCGCCTCCATCTCCGGGTAAACCGGACGAATGTGAACAATGCCGTCCCTGCTCTTTCGAAGTCGCTGAATGTCGGCAAGCCCCATGGCCTCCGTCAGGGATATCTCCAGATCTATGAAAGCTTCTGGATCACGCCCTTCATCCAGCCATCGATACACTTCTTCCAGGCCGCCCTTGGCCTTCCAGCGAACAAGCGGGCGGCCGCTGCTAAGAAACAGCTCCTCGATCACGGGGGCTCCTCCTGGCGATACGTCAACCAGGGTCACCGATTTGGCCTGTCCCGCTTCCGAGAAGCTATAGGCCAGCGGTGAACCGCTGTATCGGATGATCCCCTCCCCTTTTACTGCCTGAGAACGATGCAGATGGCCAAGCGCCGTATAGGATGCACCTACAGAAAGTGCCAACGGATCAACCGTGTACGCTCCACCGACCTGAATCGGTCGCTCGGAATCACTCTCGACGCCGCCAAGCACATAGATATGGCTCATGGCCAGATTGACCGTCTGCGGAGAAAAATCCCTCGCCATCTTCCTCATCAGTTGTCCGACTCTCACGCTATAGGCACGGCGGAGCTGATCCTCATCTCCATCGATCGACAGCAGCTCGTTGAGCCTGGCCTCCGACGGATAAGGGAGTGCCGCAATCTTGGCCGTTTCTCCGGTACGTGCCGCTGCAACGGTGACCGCATCGGCAACAGGAGTCCCGATCAGCGTTATGCCCCTGGTTGCAACAAGCGGCGTGACCGATGCAACCCGTTCCGGCTGATCGTGGTTGCCTGCAATGACCACCATAGGGCGCCCCCCCTCCGTGAGCCTGGCAGCCGCATCGTAGAACAGCTGCTCCGCCGCCGCTGGCGGATTTACGGAATCATAGACGTCCCCCGCCATGAGGATCAAATCGGCCTGCTCTTCATCTGCCAGCTTAACCAGTTCATCCAGAAAGCGCTCCTGCTCTGCAAGCCTGCTCCGCCCTTCGAGCGTGCGTCCCAGATGCCAGTCACCGGTATGCAAAATACGCATCGCTAATCTCCTCTCCCGCTTCAAACTTCCACATATAACCAATAAAAATGCTAGAGTTGTACGGCATGTCCCCCATCAAAAAAGTACAGCCATTTTTCATGAACGGACTCGCCCAAAATATCCTCCAAGGCCTTCGCATATAGATCCAGCTGAAAGCGATACTGCTCGGCCAAGGCAAAAACGCCGCCGCGATGCTCCAACACCCGGTCTGTTTTATAATCCAGCAGCACAAGTCTCCCGTTATGCCTGAACAGGCAGTCCACAACCCCTTGGATCAGCACGGTTTCGTCCTGAAGGAGCTGCGCATCCGGGGCTGCTTCGGCCGCTTGGTCCGAGATTTGGTCCATGAAAGCGAGCCCTTGATAAGCTTCAACTGCTGGGAGTGCGTATGAAAACGGCATCTCGCGCCAGACATCCTCTGCAGTCAGCAGCTGCTCCCCTACCTCGCAAGCAAAAAGGCCGCTGATCTCCTGAGCTTCCACTGCGGCTGCCTGCTCGCCTGTTAAGATTTCTTTTTCTACAAGGTAGCGGATCGTGTCTTCGATCTCCGTCGTTGGTTCCGCAGTTCCCTCCAGCCGTTCAAGAGGCACATGCTGCATGATCGTATGATACACGGTTCCCCGTTCCGCGGGTGTCAGCTTCGTTGACTCGATAAACTTCGGCCGCCGCAAGTTCAGTGTGAAGGAAGCGTCTCCCCCGATGTTTTCCTTGCTCTGACGTTTTACAGCCTGCTCCTGAAGCAGATCGAGGGAAGGGCTGTCCTGCAAGGCAAGCAGCTTCTTCATCTCCGTTACGGACGTTTTGGCGGAAATTTGACTAACCGTTTCATATCGATAACTCCAAGACAAACGCTCATAGATGCCTGCACGTTGACCGTCTCCACCCTTATCTTCCGATTCGGCTATACCAGCCACCGGAACAACCGGCTCGAGCTTGCGCAGGGCAGTCAGCTTATTCATCCGATCGTCGCTATCCGCCCGCGTGTCTTCCTCAATGCCGGTCATGCCCTGCGCCAAGGATTCCGGCGTCTCGATCGAAAATATCCATTGCGATCGATCTTCCCCCAACACGCGTGAGCTTGTCTCCTCGGATAATCCCGCCTTTTCGCGGAGCACACCCGCGGATGGATGGCGTATCACGGCCGGACCGATCCAATCCAAGTAACTCCGGCCCCGGGCAAGAACGTAATCCGGCAGAAGAAGCTCCGGGTTAAAATCGGCTTGTGCCCACGCAGTTACCTTCTTCGGCAAATCCTTCACCGTGCCGACCAGGATCATTTTCTCTTTAGGCCGGGTAAGAGCAACGTAAAGCACACGCATCTCCTCAGCCAACAGCTCCAGCTGTGACCTGCGCCGGATCGCCAGATTAGGCAGCGTCGGATAGCTAACGCGCATGCCTTCATCTACAAACTTCGGTCCAAAGCCTAGCTCCTTATGCATCAGGAAAGGGGAATTCAAATCCTGCTGGTTGAAATTTTTGGATAATCCCGCTACAAAAACAACCGGGAACTCCAGCCCCTTACTCTTGTGGATGGTCATCAGGCGCACCGCGTTGCCCTGACTTTCCGTACCGCCGGCCGTGCCGAGATCCCCGCCTCGCTCCCGTAGCCGGGAGATAAAGGTCAGGAAGCGGAAGAGCCCTCTGGAGGCTGTATCCTGTTCATACTGCACGGCCCTGTCATACAAAGCAGTCAGATTGCCCTGACGCTGCTTGCCGCCGGGCAGACCGCCAACCCAATCCAAATAGCCGGTTTCACTGTAAATTCGCCAGATCAGATCGCTCAAACTTCCTTGACGGGCTTCCTGCCGCCAGCGCTGAAGCCGATCCATAAACAATCCGAGCTTTGAGCCAAGCTCCGGGGATATTTCGATATTCTGACCTTCCGCTGATGGCGGAGCATCCGAAAGAAGGCTGCCAACCACAAGCTCATGACCTGCTGCTGCTTCGGCCAAGCCTTCCAGTTCTACGCCTGGGGTCCATTTGCCATCCACAAAGCCCACAGGGCGCGCCGAATCCATGACCGACGGGACGCTGCTTAACGCGACTGCCGCTTGAAGTGCATCGTAATAAGTCCCTTTGGCACACAGGCGCACCTGTGCCATCTCTTCCTCGGATAATCCGAGGATGGGCGAGCGCAATACGGAAGCCAGGGGAATATCCTGCCGAGGATTATCAATCACCTGCAGCAGCGATAAGATGATCTCCACTTCCGTCGCCTGAAAATATCCTTTGTTCTGCTCGCCAAACGCCGGAATTCCTTCCTGACGCAGCTCCTCTATAATTAACGGTGCCCATACCATGGCTGAGCGCAGCAAAATAACCATGTCCCCGTACCCTGCGGGCCGCATCGATTTCAGTCCCTTATCGTACACCATGAGCGGCTTCCCGCTTTCGCCTGTCATCTCACGGATTCTGCGGGCAATGGCGCGAGCCTCCAGCTGGGCGGTTTCCATTTCAAGCGCCTCAACCTCAAGATGAGCCCCGTCTTCCTCGGAAGCCGAGTCTTCGGACTGCTCCTCCGCCCCTTTTCCAAGGCGGTCAATCAGGAGCAATTCAGGGATGTAAGGGTTCGTCCCATCCTGAATCTCCTGCTCCGGAAAGGAAGCGCCGCATACAAGCTCAGCCCGGGCATCATAGGCAATCTCGGCTACGGATTCATTCATGATCTGCCGGAACAGCAAATTGACGGCATCCACCACTTCCATCCGGCTGCGGAAATTACGGGCCAAATCAATCCGAATGCCGGCTTGAGCCGTGCTCGCGTCGGAAGAGAACGTCTTATATTTATCGAGAAACAGTCCCGGCTCCGCCAAGCGGAACCGATAAATACTCTGCTTCACGTCTCCGACCATAAACCGGTTGCCCGGCATTTCCCGGGAGATCAATCGTACAATGTCTTCCTGTACGCTATTCGTATCCTGATATTCGTCAAGCAGCACTTCATCAAACTGCTCGCGATATTCCATCGCCGCATCGGAAGGCATCATATGGCCCGGCACGGAATCGGGGTGGCGAAGAATATGGAGGCAATAATGCTCAAGGTCGTTAAAGTCGACCATGCCTTTGGCTGCCTTAGCCTCCCGGTATCGCTCGCCAAAAGTGATAACCGTCTCGGACAGCTCCATCATCAGCGGCGCTGCCGTATGAAGTTCCTGTAAAAACTCCGATGCCGGACGGCCAAACAATGCACTTTTCAGTTCGTTGACAATTTTCTTCACGTTATCCCGCAATTCCTTAACCTGTTCCTGGAGCTCCGGCAGCACCTCATCCTTCCGAACGGATTTGAGCTTGCCGAAAGACGCCTCGCGGAAAATGCCGTACAACGATTCCCATGGCGAAATATCGATGGCCTCGAGCAGGGAGGCGACCAGCCGCAAGTCGTCATCCAGATTGTCCACATACGGCGCAGGACCTCCAGGCTGCATGGCGATCGCCCTGGCTTGCTGCAGCAACCCGGCTGCTCCATTCAAGGCCAACCGCGCATCCGCCAATATGCTTTGAACCCATGGCGTTTGCCCAAGAGCCTCCGTATCTTGCACCTGGAAGCCGGCAGCCGTTTCCCTAAGCCAATGTGCCGGCCAAGAATGGCTGCGGGAGAAATCGTAGAGACGCTGCACGAGTCGGTACAGCGCGTCATCTGTTCGCTCGCCGCTAAACCAGTCCGCCAATCTTACAAAACGACTCTCCGAATCGTCCTCGGCCTCGCCGTATTTCTCTTCGAACAGCTCCTCCAGCAAGTCCTGCCGCATGATATCCGCCTCATGTTCATTCAGAATGCGGAATCCCGGATCCAGAGGTATTAACTGATAATATCGCCGAATGACTTCCATGCAAAAGGAATGCAGCGTTGTAATCGACGCCCTGCCAAGCAAAGCGAGCTGGCGCCGGATATGCTCATTGTCCGGATCCCGGTCCAGCTCACGGTCAAGCGCTTCCCGAATCCGTCCCCGCATTTCGGCAGCCGCTGCCTTGGTAAACGTAGCCACAAGAAGCCGGTCAACACTGAACCCCGCGGAATCGTCGAGGATTTTGCGAATGATCCGTTCAACCAGCACGGCGGTCTTCCCTGAACCAGCCGCAGCTGCAACCAGCATGTCATCGCCCGAGAGCGCGATGGCTTTCCACTGGTCGTCACTCCACATGCTGCCCTCGGGTTTTGCTATCATCTCTCTCACCGGCTCTCTCCTCCCTTCGGATGTCCAAGCATTTCCCAAACCTGATCTTTACCCGGTTTACCGAGCAGCTGATATTCGCTGCCCTCAATTGCATCGTCGAACTGGCATACAGGCCGGAAGGAACAGTACGTGCAGGCCGTCTCCTGCTGAATCCGGTACGGCACAATCGCGACATCGCCTCCCGTAATTCTGGAACCGATATTCAGCATGTTCTCCCGCACGGCGGACAACAAGGTCTTCCACTGGTCAGGCGTTGCCACGGCCGCGCTGCTGTAGAAGCTGCCGTCCGTTTTGACGGCGACAGGCAGAATGGTCGAGTGCCCTTTTTCAAGGAACGAATCCATGAGGGAAACCGCTTCGCGGTCTGCCAGCAGCAGGCCCTTCATTTTGTATCGTTTGAGCAGCTCTTCTGCCGCCTGCTCCGGCGTCATGCCGTTTGCGGACTGCAGGATTGGATCATGCACGTGGAAATACAAGGTTCCGGCAGGCAAGGCTTGCTCGCCGAGCCAGTCCTCCGCAAACGTCAGCAGCACGTCCAGATAGGTCAGCATCTGCAAGGATAACCCGTAATAGACCTCATGCAATCGCAGATCCTTCTGGCTGGATTTATAATCAATGACCCGAAGCATAATCCCATGCTCTCCGCGTGCCATGTCGACCCGGTCAATGCGCCCGACAATCTCCATTTTGACCCCGTTCGGCAATTCAAACGTCAGCGGCGGCAGCGGCTTCCCGGGACCGAAATCGAGCTCGAGACCGATCGGCTCAAATTTGCCCCGCCTTGCTTGTTCGCCCAAAATTACGGACGCTCTGCCCACGATGTTTTTCAGCTTGCGCGATATATATCCGTATCGCTTGGAGCTCAATAGAATTTCACCCTGCAGCATGGGTGCAAGCCGATCGACCGTTGCTTCCGCCTCGCGCAGGCATTCCTCTGCGGTCAAGTCTCCCCAGCTTCGATGCTGTGATTGAAACTTCACGGCCATGCTGCTTAAGGCAGCATGAAACAGCTGCCCGATGTCAGGAGCTTGAAGACGGTACAACTGCCGTTCTCTCAGCTTCAAACCATGGGAAGCAAAATGGGAAAACGGACACGCAACAAAGCGCTCCATCCGGGATACGCTTGTCCGCAGCTTCGTTCCGTACAACTGCCTGCTGGTTTCCTGCTTAAGCGGCCGGGCTTCATTCCGGTAAGACAAGGACGAGAGCATCGAAGAAAGTCGCGGCCTTAATTCCGGCTGTTCCGCATACCAATTGTACACATGCCACCAAAAGCCCGGAATCTCCTCTCCATTCCTCCAGTCACGAAGCCGCCCCGTTAAATAAGCAAGCGTCTTATCCGGACGGGCTGCATAATGCTCCTGCTCGCTGGCCGATTGCCCGGCATGCGGTCTTGGAAACAAAGGGACCTCTTCCATCTGAAACATCAGCTTCAAATGGCGTATGACCTCGGACGGCAGCAACGTCTTGCCTTCATCGTCCGCCGCAGGATAGCTGACCCACAGCTGCTTGCTGGCCGAAGTCAGAGCATTATAAATCAGGAACCGTTCATCCAGCAGTCTGCGGGATATGCTTGGAGCAAGCTCCAAGCCGCGGTCTTCGAGCTGAACACGCTCCGGTTCTGTCAGGATCCCATCGTCCTGGAACTGGGCTGGGAGAACACCATCGTTAATGCCGAGCAGAAAAGCATATTTCACCCCGCCCGTCCGTGTCCGATCCATGCTGCCGATCAGCACTTGATCCAGAGAAGGAGGCACCAGGGCCATTTTCATCTCCGTAAGTCCCGTACCCAGCACGCCCGTGAACAATTCGGTGCTCACCTTCTCCGTACCCATCATCTCCACAATCTGATCGAGCAGGTCAAGCACTGCCCCCCATACCTGGCGATGCTCCCTGGCTTCCTCAGGACGCCCGGCATCCAGAGCAGCGCGGCTTAACAGCTCGAGCTTCTCAGGAACAGCGGCTTCCTCCAGAAGCCGGTAGACCGCCGTGCTCTGATCCGTTGCACTCGTTGCCTTCTTCATCCGCTTCTCAAACGCATGCAGCGGCTCCGTAATCACCTTTCTGGCATACTCAATCGCCTGCATCCCATCCGGATTGCGTACCTCACTCTCTCCGTCTTCTAAGGAGAGACTTGGGATCCCCTTCCAGGGACGTCCATCCGTCCAGCGCGTGCCCTGGATTCCGGAAGCCAGCACATGGTTCTCCAGGCGGTCCATGTCCTCACGGGTAAGCGATCCGTCCAGCGGCAGCAGCAGATCCGTCTTCACGCAGCGGAATACGTCCTCATAACGCCAGCGGCGACCGATGATATCCAGCGCAGAGCGAATAAATTCGACCAGCGGATGATGGAGCTCGCTTCGCTTCTGATCCAGAAAATAAGGAACGCCGTGTTCCCTGAACAAAGGACCTATCAGATGCTCATATTCTCCCATATTCCGGACAAACACGGCCATTTCCCGGTATCTTGCTCCTTCTTCCCGGGCGAGTCGCACCATTTCGCGTAAAGCCCCTTCAATTTCAGCCCGGCGGTGACTGGCAGCATGCAGAAGAAGACCTGCCCTGCTGCCATCCGGATGGCTCACTGTAACTCCGTCACGGGCAGCTCCCGTCCAACGTTTCTTCCGATCATAACCGCGCTCGAGATGGGCAAGCAGAGGGGATTCTTGGAACCGCGGAAGAACATCGGGTTGCAGAATACGATGCTCCATATCCACCCCCATCTCATTGGCAATGCCTTCAAGCTTTATGTACGTCACCGCGGTAGGATGAAAGAGATCCAGCTCATGCGGAACATTCCCGTTCGTATAAGGCTTGTCCAGTGTCAACGCAATCGTTACTCGGTTGGCATGCGTCATAATTTCCCGGAGCACCCGGTACTCCTGCGGCGTAAAGCCATGGAAGCCATCGATCCAAATGTCTGCGCGCTTGATATACTCCGATTGGGTCACGCCTTCTGCCAATGAGGCCAGCGTATCTTCCTCATCCATATAGAACCTTGAAATCTCAAGCTCAAAATCGCGAAAGACCGTAACGATGTCCTCCAGCTTGCGCTGAAGCATCGGAGAATTCCCAGAGCCTGACAGCATCTGTCCCAGCTGCTCCTCCACGCAGGCAGCGTCAATGCAATAGCGCTTCATCTCCGTATACAGCTCGCTCAGCTTACCGACAAAACCATGCTGCTCTCCCGAAGCACCGAACAATTGGAGCTCTTCTTTGCGCCTCCGCAAAATTTTGTACAGCAGCATGCGCTTGCCTTCTTCGCTGATCGCCACCTTCGCGGCCCCTCCGGTTTCCTGCATGACACGGTAAGCCAGTCGGCGGAAACTGAGCACTTGCGCGCGCATCATCCCGCGAATGCCTCCTGCATTAACGAGTGCGTGCTCCGCTTCATAGGACCCTTGCTCGGGAACGATCAGTATCATCGGATTCCCCTTGGGATCTTGCTCCAATCGTTCGATCATCTCTTGGCGGATCGACGTGCTCTTGCCGCTGCCCGACCTGCCAATAACAAATTGAACGCTCATGCTATGCCTCCTTTACATCGTCTCCGAAAAGGACTCCTTCACCCTCCGAAACAAGCTGCGTGTCCGGTGAAATCATGCCCTTGAATCTATTAGAGGTTGTTCAAAAAGTCCGCTTTTGATCACGAAGCGAATCAGGAAGCAGCTCGG
>NZ_QLYT01000042.1:0-76857 GCF_003269305.1 Paenibacillus sp. MDMC362 | reverse complement strand
CGTGTTGAATTAAATGTACAAAAAATAGCTGTCGAGACTTTCTCGACAGCCTGAGGGATGATGAGATCCCTGTTTTTGTGTTGTCCTGGCTCCCGCAGTTCTCAGCTCCTGAACGTTCACATAGTTTTCCATTTCAGTATGACTGCAATCACATGTACGGAGACAGGAGTTTCATATACTTGGGCTGTAAGAGTGAAATAGTTCACAAAGATGGGGTTTAATCTAAGGAGGTTTAACTATGAGTTCATTCACGCTTCAGAGCCAGGTATCCGATATTGTTACATCCATCCCGCAAACTGCGGATTTATTCCGATCACTCCGGATTGATTTTTGTTGTGGAGGGCAGGTGCCATTGGAAGAAGCGGCTAAACAGCGTAATTTGGAACCTGCCGCCGTACTGGAGAAGGTTCAATCCCTGGAGAAAAAGTTTGCCGATTATCAGGTAAGCCGTCCGGCTTCACTGAAGGAATCCGAACTGATTGAACTCATCCAGCATAAACATCATGCCTTCTTGCGGAATGAATTACCTGCTTTAACGCCGTATGTGACGAAGTTGGCCCGCGTCCATGGGGAGCATCATCCCGAACTTCTCCGGGTGCAGGAGCTTTTCTCGGATCTGAAAAACGAACTGCTGGAGCATACGAAGGATGAGGACGAGCATGTATTTCCGCTCATCTTGAAATTTGTTGCAGAGCCTAACCAACAAGCTGCAGCAGAGCTTAAGCCGCATGTGTCTGAGCTGGAAGATGAACATGCTCACGCCGGCAGATTGCTTCAAGAGCTCAGGGAAGTGACCTCTGATTTTGAACTTCCATCGGATGCCTGCGGGACGTATCGGCTGGTCTATCAACGGTTGACCATGCTTGAAAAGGACACCTCCGAGCATATCCATCTGGAAAACAACATTTTGTTTGAGCGGATTCGCCAAGCGGTATAACGTTGGTTGGAACCCCTTCTACGCTGGGTGAGGTATTGCTCGGATGACGATCGAACGTGTAAAATAACGCCCTAATCTGTATGGTTAGGGCGTTATTGTTTTGTCATGATTAGCGTGCAGACTCCTTCCCCGGGAGGGAGAAACGGTCGAATAAAATTCACTTAACTATTCCCTGGATTCGGTCGATAAATATATCAGTTGGAATTATTCGACACAGGAGGGTTCATATGGATTATTCGAAATTGGGAAAGCAATTCATAGGCGGGGAATGGCGAGACGGTAAAAGCGGTAAAACGCTGCCTGATATCAATCCATATAATGATGAGGTCATTACGGCTTTTCAAATCGCGAGCGTTGCAGACATTGATGACGCCTATCAGGCTGCTTATCAAGCTAAGCTGGAATGGGACAAGGTTAACCCTTACCGTAAACGCGACATCCTTGAAAATGCGGTTAAATATATGGAGTTGCATGAGGAAGATATTACGTCCATTATCGTTCAAGAGCTGGGCGGGACGCGTCTGAAGGCGGCATTCGAGATCGGTCTTGTGAAAAATATGATTAAGGAAGCGGCTACGTTCCCCCTTAGAATGGAGGGGAAGATATTACCTTCCACTGAAGATGGCAAGGAGAACCGACTGTATCGGATCCCGGCTGGCGTGGTTGGGGTTATCAGTCCATTTAACTTTCCTTTCTTCTTGTCCATGAAGTCCGTCGCCCCGGCATTAGGTGCCGGCAACGGCGTTGTGCTGAAGCCGCATGAGAATTCGCCGATTACGGGCGGAACCTTGATCGGCAAGATTTTCGAAGAAGCGGGTGTACCGAAGGGCCTGTTGAATGTTGTGGTGACAGATATCAAGGAGATAGGCGATGCGTTCGTTGAGCATCCGATTCCGAGAATCATTTCCTTCACGGGTTCGACTAAGGTTGGAAGCCATATTGGCCAGCTGGCCGTCAAACACTTCAAAAAGCCGCTGCTGGAGCTCGGCGGGAACAGCGCGTTCATTATCCTGGCAGATGCTGATATCGATTACGCGGTACAAGCAGCAACGTTCAGCAGATTCACGCATCAAGGCCAGATCTGTATGTCGGCCAACCGGATTCTCGTACAGAAGCCGATCTATCAGGAATTTGTAGATAAATACAAAGCGAAGGTTACCACCCTTACAACAGGTGATCCGAGCGATCCGCAGACCATTATCGGGCCCGTCATCAACCATCGGCAGGCAGAAACACTGGAGAAGCTGATTGAGAAGGGCATAGAGCAAGGTGCAGTTCCACTGGTGCGGGGTAAAATCACCGGCAGAATGGTGGAGCCTACCGTCCTCGTCAATGTCAATCCGGATATGGAGGTAGCACAAGAGGAATTGTTCGGCCCGGTAGTATGTATCATCCCGTTTGAAACGGAAGAGGAAGGAATCGCAATCGCCAACGATACACGTTTTGGGCTTAGCGGGGCTATTCACACCTCTAATCTTGAACGCGGGGTAGAACTGGCGAAGAAGGTCCATACAGGTATGATCCATGTAAATGATGTTACGATTAACGACGAGCCGATTGTAGCATTTGGCGGAGAAAAGCAGTCGGGATTGGGTCGTCTGAATGGGGAATGGAGCCTGGATGAATTTACGACCATGAAGTGGATATCGGTTCATTACGGACAAAGGAAATTCCCGTATTAAGGGTTGGGGGAGATAAGCATGAATAATGTGACTGAAGAGCAAACACAGCATGAGCTGATCAGCGCCTTTGTAAAGGTGGCTCCATTGCTGAAAAGTCTTACGAATGATGACATCACGATTGGCATTTACGACACGGAGAAGCTTATCATTAATATTCCGGGCAAAACCTTCTCACTGAATGTTAGTCCTGGAGACCCGCTAGTGGAGGGGATATCGTAACCGATGCCATCCGCAATAATAAAGCTTTATCGGCTGTTGTTCCGAAAGAGCTGTTTGGATTCCCGCTAGCTGCACGCGCGATCCCGCTTCACGACGAACAGGGCAGGGTTATCGGCGGTGTAGGCATGGGGACAAGTCTTGAAAAAGCGAATGCGCTGTTTGAGATGGCCGAGAGTTTTTCCGCAATTGTTGAACAGACCACCGCGTCCATTGAAGATATCAGCCAATCGATTGCTCATCTGACCGAACGTGTAACTGACGTAACGAACCAAATGACGGATGTCAGCTCCAGCGCGCAGCAGATTGGAAAGATCTCCAGCGTTGTTAAGGAAATTTCGGATCAGAGCAACATGTTAGGGCTTAATGCTTCTATCGAAGCAGCAAGAGCTGGGGAAGTTGGAAGGGGTTTCTCGGTCGTTGCCGATGAGATTCGGAAGCTTGCTACAAGCTCCAAAGAGAACGTGGACCAGATTAATGGCATTACGAAGAATATTCAGGAATTTTTACAGCGGTTAAATCATGCTTTTTCCGATATCCACAAGCTAACCGATACCCAATCACGGACGATTCAGGAATTCTCCGCAACGATCCATGAGATTAGTATCAAAGCAGAGGAGTTAGCACAGGTAGCTGAAGAAAGCCTGTATGCCAAAGAAAACAAGCAATAGAAATAACAAGCAATAGAAACTCAGAATACTCCCCGTATGCTTTAATTTTAGATACAGGTCAATAGAGCAGAAAAGCAGAAATACATCTATGATGTATTTCTGCTTTTTATTAGATATGCTGCGGCAATGACAATGATGCCGAAGAACTCTCCGTCGTGATCTTCAAAAGATACCCGGTTCATATCTAATGTTGATATGCTTTTTAAGCTAATCGCTAGGGTATTTTCGCTTCGCTGCTTGGTTTATCCTTATGTAAGGGGTGGTTATGAAAGCGGTAATATCGGACGTGACAAAGATCCGTATAGGTCCACGAATTCATTTGAAGAAAGGTATAGTGAAGAGGATGACAAAGACAATTAAAACCGTATTGTTTCAAGGTGACTCCATAACGGACGGGAATAGGGGGCGCGACAGTGACCTTAATCACATCCATGGCCATGGCTATGTGCATCTTATTGCAGCTGAGCTGGGCTACGAACTAGCGGAAAGCCAGCCGCAATTCATCAATCGAGGGATCAGCGGCCATCGCGTCTCGGATTTGTACGCGCGTTGGAATGAAGATGCGATTAGCCTGCGACCTGACCTGATCAGTATGTTGGTTGGCGTTAACGACGCAGGTCGAATCATCGAAGGCTCGCCAAGCGGAGCTACCGACAGATTCGAAAAAGCATATCGTCACATCCTGGAGGAAACGAAAGAAGTGCTTCCACAGACGGGACTGGTTTTATGTGAGCCATTTGTACTGAAAACGGGCGCCACCGTGGAGAATTGGGACAAATGGCGTCAACGGCTGAATGAATACAGCCTAGTTGTCCGGCAATTGGCTCAAGAATTTGAAACGCTGTTTGTTCCGCTGCAAGAAGCGTTTGATCATGCGGCAAAACGAGCGGGCGCAGAGTATTGGATATGGGACGGCATTCACCCCACGACAGCCGGTCATCAATTGATTTCACGTGAATGGCTGAGGGTCGTGCAGAATAGTCCATTCGCTATAAGTTGAACAGATACATAAAATGATCTCGCTCGAAAGTCCACAGATAATCAAGTCAATCATGTTCTTGTGCTGGTTGCACCTTATGATTATAAAAAAGAACATTATTTCTTACCCGGCTAAGTGATAGATCGACAAAGCCCTCTTCTATGATCCCTGTATGGGTGGGGAATAATGTTGAAGCTCATCCCAATGGGGCGTAGTTATGTTTGCGCGTATCTTTAAATGATCAAATGCTTGCTGTAAAGCGGTCATCTCGTTTGCCGACACAGCCTTATCACTTAACAGGATTCTGCCAATTGGGCTTGAGAGCATCAGCTTCAGCAGGATGTAGAACAGCTTTCTTTTATTGCGAGCGAATTGCTTTTGAGCGGCAGGCGTAACCGTATAGCCGTTTTTTTCCAACACTTGATGCCCCTCATCTACCGCATGAATGACCAGATTAAGAAGTTTCTTGTCTTTAGCGGCTCTGCGCAAATTACCGTTATATGAAGAAGCAATGGAATTCAAAGGCAAGATCATAACAAAATGACTTTTCAGCCACTCATCCATATTTGTAATGTAAGTCCATTTATATTTGGTGTTAACCAAAGCCTGATCGATTACTGAGCGCCATGACAGATCCTCTCCTAAACCACCGATCGTTATGTTGGTTCTTGGGCCGCGCACGCTAATGATCCGGCCATTCTCCCTCCAGCCGGCAATCGTCTGAAAAGCGAAAGCAACCTGTTTCGCTACCGGACTATGGGTTTGCAAATACTTCACCATTTCCCCAGGGCTTGCATTGTTGCCCATGATAACGACACGGCTGCTATGATTCGCCGCAAGGGCAGGCAGCACAGCCTCGAAATCCGGATATTTCATTACAACAAAAATAAGGTCATAAACATCGTCCGGCTGCAGTTCTCGGATGACCCTTACATGATTAACCGTGGTTTGAAACTGAAAATAATGCCGAATGACATTGCCGTTGTTCTCCAACTCCTCTGCTCGTCGTCCTCTCGCCAGCATCGTGACGTTGTGCCCTCCACGCAGCAGCTCGTGGGCTAAATAACTGCCCAGAACCCCTGCGCCGTAAACTAATATTTTCATCGGAGTCCCTCCATTTTGGGTTAAACGATTGGATCAAACCATGTTTGCTCAAGCGCATCCCTTATCTCTTTAACAAAGTTTTTAAATATTCGTTCCAAAATTTAAAAATCACAGCTTGATTCTATATGGACATCAACCAGGATGTCAATAAGTTTTTAAATATTGGCTTTGAAATTTAAAAACTATTCACATTATGTTAAACTACTCGTAGTGATGAACACGGGAAGTGAGTGAAGAGCGATGAATAAATTCGAAATCAGAACGCAGCAAAAGAAGGATGCGATCATTGAGGCGGCATTAAAGCTTTTTAATGAAAAAGGCTTCATCCATGTCAGCATTAAGGACATTGCCGATGAATCCGGTGTATCGTCGGTATCGCTGTATAACTACTTCGGCAGCAAAGATGGGGTGGTCAAGGAATGTGCGAATGTTCTGATGCAAAATACGATCCAAATGGCTAAGGAGCTTTTGCATCAAAATATCGACTTTAAAGACAAGATATCTAGGATGTTGGAGATCTGCGCAGATCAAGACTATCAATTGCTTGGTACACCGGGTGCCGTTGAGGATCAGGTGCTAGCGAGCTTATATAGTGAAAACACGAATCAAATTAGAATAGAGCTTATTCAGGAATTTATTGAGCTGGGGAAGAAGGAGGGGGCGATTCATTCCTCTGTTTCACTGGAGACCCTTTTGGAATTATTGAGTGTCGTCGGGACGCTCCAAGCTTCCTGGGCAAGAGCCGGGAATTATAAAAATAAGATGGCGGAACTTATCCAGCTTCTCTTATATGGTTTCGTTGGACGCCGCTAATATCAATCATAAATTATGACCTCTGATAATCTAAGTGGGAGGTTATTTACATACCGCGAGACTGACGAAACCAGCCAAAAAAGGAATTTCTCCCCCCAAGGAGAACCATATATTACTTGGAGGAGGATGCTTTTATGCCTAAAACCATACTGGTAGTCGATGATGATCCCGATATTATTGACATGCTTAAACTTTATCTGGACGCAGAGGGATATAAGACGCTGGCAGCCTTCGACGGGAAGGCTGCCCTTGAGCAGCTGCGAAGCAAGCACGTGGATCTCGCACTCTTCGATATCATGATGCCGTTCATCGACGGATTCCAGCTGCTCCGCATGATGCGGCAGGATTATAAAATCCCGGTCATTCTCATTTCGGCCAAAAATCAGGAAATTGATAAAATAACCGGACTCAAGCTGGGGGCAGACGATTATGTGTCCAAACCGTTCAGCCCGCTCGAAGTGATGGCAAGAATTCAGGCCCAGTTAAGACGCTCCTGTGAGTTTAATGAGCTATTGGAAGCTCCAGCGGTGTCCGAAACCTGCGTCGGGGACTTGCAGCTGGATCATCGGGAATGCATGTTATACATCAAGGGAACGCCGATTTCGCTGAGTGCGATCGAGTACAAATTATTGAAGCTGTTCATGGGAGAGCCGGGGCGCGTATTTACGAAGAAGCAAATTTTTGAGCACGCTTGGGATGAACTTTATTTGGCTGACGATAATGCCGTCATGGTCCAAATCAGCAGGCTTCGCGACAAAATCGAGGCTTGTCCCAGGAAGCCTGTCTATATCAAAACCATTCGCGGGCTTGGTTATCGGTTTGCGAAGAAAGATGAGTTACAGCCATGAATTCTCCTAATCGCCTGCAGCGTTCGCTGATTCGCCAGTATATATTTTTCTTTATTACCATTGCGCTGATTGCCGCGATTTCGTTATTTGTATTAAATGCGCTGATCATGGATTATTTTATGGAGGCTGCCGGACCAGTCAAGATGGAGGCTGGAGTCATAGGCAGCAGCCCAACTGCCGTGACAGGCATGGACAGCACTCAGCATGAGAAGATATTTTATGGAATGGCACTGAAAACGCTGCTGCTGTTTCTCGCTTTGTTTGCAATCACCGTATATGTCTTCGGAAGATGGACGGCTTCCCGGCTCACGACCCCGCTCCGATCGATCGCGGATGGTATCCGCAGCATTGCACGCGGACATTACCATGAAAGATTACATTTTCGAGCGAGCTATGAACTTGCGCAGATTCAGGACGATTTCAATGATATGGCTGCACGTCTCGAACGGATGGAGAGGGAAAAGCGAGAGCTTGCGGAGAGCAAGCAGCGAATGCTGATCGACATTTCCCATGACTTGAAGACACCGATGACCACCATCCAGGGCTATATCGAAGCGATGGAAGTAGGGCTCGTTGATTCGGAAGAGAGAAGGCAAAAAATCCTGCGTTTGATTTCCGACAAAGCCAGTCTGATGTCGGAGCTGATCGACGGTATCTTCGAGCTATCCAAGCTGGATAGTCCCGACTATCCTTTTGCCGTTGAGGCATCCGACATTACAGAATTCACGAGGGAAATTGCAGCCGAGTATTACGAAGTGTTCGAAGAACAGAAGTTTCATTTCCATTACGACATTCCTGATAGTGAAATCATCGTCCCATTCAACGCGACCTGGTTATATCGGGCGGTTTCCAATATTCTGACAAACGCGATCCAATACAATCCGCCCGGTACCGTTGTTGAACTGAAATTGGCAGCAACGGGGCGAGGAGTCGAAATTCACATTACAGACGATGGCATCGGAATCCCGGATGTGTTGAAGGAAAAGGTCTTCGATGCCTTTGTCCGCGGAGACCAAGCCCGAAAAAGCGATGGGGGGACGGGTCTGGGTCTTGCCATTGCCAAACAAGTGGCAGAAAAACATGGGGGTAACATCAGGCTGATCACGAACGGGCACACGAAATTCATTCTTTTTCTTCCTAACGAATTGTAAGATTACTGAAAGATTCAGGAAAGCGGAGCGAAAGAGTTATCCGGTAACCTCAGAAGTAGATCCAACCATTTTAAGGGATACAGGAGGACTGGAGAAATTGGAAGTACACAAAGAGAAAGAAAAAGACGTTACGTTATTCCGAAGAATCATGGCAAATCGGAAGCGACGGGGGCCGTTATCCCCTGGATGGAAGGGGGCGTCGCTTGGGCTTGGCGCAATCGCCTTGATCCTGATTCTGTTACAGGCCCATTATCTATTGACAGGGCATAATTTCGGTAAATTCATCGTGGGCACCTTCCTGTTTATCATAGCCATTGCCATGATAAGCGGCTTGGCCGCATGGATGCTGCATGGGATGAAGAAGATGCCAAGCCGTTATATTTGGATGTTGCTGTATTCCCTGATCATGTTTTTGTTCTGTTTTATTGTGCAGCCGAGCGTATCGGCAGTCTTCATCGTCTCTTTGGCCATTGTTTTATCTTTATTTGGTGCGTTGGCTTATAAATTTGCAGCGGGAAGCTACAAGCAAGTGTCTAAAACCAGGAAAATCGGCGCGATGGCCTGTTTGTCCTTGATCACCATCGCGATCGGCGCGGGCAGCTTCTGGCTCATTCGGGCCGGAGATGATGCCGCTCCGGACATCACATTGAAACAGCTGAAAGCCTCAACCCGATATAAAGACTCGACGATGAACAATCCGGCCGAACAAGGTGAGTATCCCGTCGAAAGCCTGTTATACGGAAGTCCTGACAACTATCGAACAGAATTTAACCAAAGCGGTTCCCTAACCACCCAAACGGTGGATGCGTCCAGGTTTGTTGAGAAATGGTCATCTTTGCGCACGAAGTCGCTTGGATTCGGACCCGAGGCCATGCCGTTAAACGGAAGAGTGTGGTATCCCGAAGGGGAGGGCACCTTTCCGCTTGTTTTGATTGTACATGGTAATCACTTAATGAATGATTATTCCGATCCGGGTTATGAATATCTCGGCAGGCTGCTCGCGAGCAAAGGGTATATATTTGTCTCCGTGGATGAAAATTTCCTCAATTTCTCCCCATACGAGGATCTATTCCTGATCAGCCCGCTGCTAAGAGAAAACCCTGCAAGGGGCCTGCTGCTGCTGGAGCATTTGCAAACCTGGAAGGGCTGGAACAGTGATCCGGACAACCCGTTTTATCAAAAGGTCGATATGGAACGGATCGCCCTCATCGGGCATTCCCGAGGCGGCGAGGCGGTCGCGATCGCGGCAGCTTATAACAAGCTTGGCCGTCATCCGGACCATGGCGATATCAAGTTTGATTATAACTTTTCGATCCGCTCGCTCATTTCCATTGCGGGAACGGACGGGCAATATAAGCCCCAAGGCAAACTTCTGCCGCTGCAAGACGTGAATTATCTGTCTTTGCATGGAGCTCATGATATGGATGTCAACAGCCTGGACGGTGCGAAGCAATACCACCGGATTCGTTATGCCAAAGGCACAAATTACATGAAATCGCTGGTCTATATTTATGGAGCCAACCATGGCCAGTTTAACGGAGGGTGGGGCAGAGGGGATGGGGCAGGGTTGGGTAACCAACTGTTTAACCTACGTCAAATTATGCCAAGGGAGGAACAGGAAACCATTGCCAAGGTGTTCATATCTGCGTTTCTGGATGCGACGTTAAAGGACCAACGGCAATATCGGGAGGTGTTCAAGGATTTGGGTTACGCCAAGGAATGGATTCCCGACAATCTGTATGTGGGCAATTATTGCGATTCGCAGACGACCTTGATCGCCGGTTTTCATGAAGACATTGATCTGCCGAGCACCACGCTTCCTGGCGGCAGCCTGCAGGGCGAGAATCTTCGGGAATGGAGGGAAGAAAAAGTTAAGACAAAATTAGGCGAAGCGGATTACAGCGCGGTTCGCTTAGGCTGGAATTCGGACGGTTCGTCCGAGCCTGCGTCCTATACGATTTCTTTGCCGGATAACCGGGCGGAAACAGGGAAGAAAAGTTCGATCGTATTTTCGCTGGCAGATGCACGCCAACCAGAAGAAAGCGGCGACCCGAAGGAGCTTATCAATTTTACGATTACGGTTGAAGATAGAAAGGGCCATCAGGCAAGTCTGCCCCTCAGCCATCGATCCCAATTGCCGCCTGTTATTGAGGGTAAACTGCTGAAATGGCCATTTTCAAATGCAGGCAATACTTCAGAACCCGTATTTCAAAGCTATGATTTCCCGTTGGACGATTATCACAAAATGAATCCGGACTTCAACCCGCAGCAGTTGAGCAAGATTCGCATCGAGTTCAATCTAACCAAGCGGGGAAGCATTCTGCTTAGTGATGTTGGCATTCGATCATAAAAAGGTAAAAAAGTCGCCTAAATGGCGACTTTTTTGGTATATCGACATAGTTTCATCAACGGGCTCAAACCGTTACAGCAAGCTGTGATACGTATCCGTTTTAGGAAAATGGATCGTGACCTTGGTGTATGCGCCCGCCTCCGACTGGATGGATAAATGATGGCCCAGCTTATGCACTAATTGCTTTGCGAGGTAAAGGCCCATGCCGGTCGATTTGGCATGGCTTCTTCCGATGGAACCGGTAAATCCTTTTTCAAAGACTCGATGAAGATCCTCCGGCTGAATTCCGATCCCCGAATCTATAATATGCATCCTTTTTTCCTGTCGGTCCTCCTCGACCGAGAATGTGATGGTTCCGCCCTCATTCGTATATTTCAAAGCATTCGCAACGATTTGATCAAGGATAAATCCGAGCCATTTCCGGTCGGTATGAACCGATTGCCGAATGTCCTCCATATGAAACCGAATCCGCTTGTTGATAAACGTTTTTGCGAATTTTTTCGCGCAGGTTTTAATGATCCCGTCTAGTGGTTCTTCCGTGATGAAGTAATCTTTGGAGAAGGAATCAATTCGAGAATAGTATAATGCCTGCTCCACATAATTTTCAATTTTGTCGAGCTCATCCTCAAGTTTATCGGCAAGGGAATCTGCTGGTTCCCCGGTGCTATTCTCCATTAACAGACGACTTGCCGCTATCGGAAGTTTTACCTCATGTATCCAGGACAAGATAAATTCCTGATGATCCATCTTCTCTTCATCTAATTTCCGAAGGTCACGTTCATGTTGGCGATGCAATTTGGTGAAAAGCTCGAGATACAGCCGTTGTTGGAAGTTTTGTGGTTCAGGGGCAACAACAGGCCATTCTTCCCGGTCCAGATGGATCAGTTGCTGAAGCTTCCGGTAATAGGATCTTCGATAATAATAGCCAATCAGCAAGTAAGCTGCGACCAAGGCAAAGCAAACGATATGGATATACAGCAAGTTGCCTGACATGTGGACCGGGTTGAAGGATAAAGTCATGATTATTGAAATAAAGCCCATCATACCTGCGTACAACATCAAAAAATTACGTTTGTCCTTTATGTATTGAAGGAAACTCATGGGACCATATAACCTTGCCCTTTCTTGGTAACAATCCAGTTTTCCTTGCCGATGCCGGCCAGTTTTTTACGCAAGCGGACGATGTTAACGGTTAACGTGTTTTCGTCCACGAAGCTCTCATCCTGCCAAAGATGACGCATGATTTTCTTGCGGTCAACAACCTTTCCCTTCTGCTGCATGAGGATTTTCAGTATACTGACCTCCGTTTTGGTAAGCTCCGCTTTTCCCCCTTCATATGAGAGAATACCTTTCTCCGGATGGAACATGACCCCCTCATGTTCCAGCACATCCGATAGCATGTCCGAATAGGAATAGGTTCGGCGCAGCAGCGCATTAATTTTAGCTGTCAACACATCCATATGGAAAGGCTTCTGAATATAATCGTCCCCGCCCATATTCACTGACATAACAACATCCATAGGCGAATCGCGGGAAGATAGAAAGATCACCGGTACATTGGAAATTTCTCTTATCTTCTGACACCAGTAAAATCCATCATACGAAGGCAGGTTAATATCCATGATCACAAGATGGGGTTGGTTATGAATAAAGCACTGTACGACATGGTCAAAGTTATCGACGATTACCGTTTCCAAGCTCCATTTGGTCAATGCTAACTGGATCATCTCCCGAATGGTCGGGTCATCCTCTACGATCATGATTTTCATAAACGATCCTCCCGGGTGTAACTAGCGGCAAATTAAACACATTGTATACGATCTTCCCGCGGCAGACAAGCCAGTATCCGGTGCAGCTTCCTTTTGTCCAATGTGACAGGAATGTAAGGTAGGGGGGGAAGTTGTAAGCTAAAGTAAAGGTGACCTGTATTAAGATCAGGATAAGGAATACACGATGTCGAAAACGTATTGACATTGTTTCTATTTGATAACCAGGAAGGATAGATCAACATGAAAATGGTAGTGAACGCTTCTCAGATTAGAAAGGTTTATGGCGTAAAAGGAAATGTATATACCGCCTTGGATAATATCGATTTGATCGTGCAGGAGGGAGAGTTCGTGGGGATCATGGGGCCGTCCGGCGCAGGCAAGTCGACTTTGCTCCATGTGCTTGCGACAATTGATCAGCCTACATCTGGAGAGGTGATGATTGACGGAGTAGACGTACTGAAGATGGATGAGGAACAATTATCCGCTTTTCGCCGGGATAAACTGGGATTCATTTTTCAAGATTACAATTTGCTGGACACTTTAACGGTGAAGGAGAACATCTTGCTGCCCTTGGCGCTGGCCAAGATGAATGTCAAAGAGCTGGAGCATAGAGTGGAGGAGATCGCGGACAAATTCGGTATCACCCCGATTCTGGACAAATATCCGTATCAGATTTCCGGAGGACAAAAACAGCGGACTGCAGCTTCGCGCGCTATGATTTCTAGCCCCAGCCTGCTGCTGGCCGATGAGCCGACAGGCGCTCTGGATTCGAAATCGGCGACCGCGCTGCTGGAGAGCTTGAAAGACCTGAATGAGTATGATCGGGCAACGATTTTGATGGTCACTCATGACACGTTTGCGGCAAGCTACTGCACGCGGGTGCTGTTTATAAAGGATGGTCGCATTTTCACCGAACTGACTAGAGGAGAGGCATCGCGCAAACACTTTTTCAAAAAAATATTAGATGTATTGACCGTTCTGGGAGGGGATGCAAGTGACCTTGTTTGACATCGTGAAAAAGAACATGAAAGGGAACTTCAAAAACTACACGATCTATTTCGTTTCCATCCTGTTCAGCGTCGTTATTTATTATACTTTTCTTTCTTTGCAATACAGCCAAGAAATTACGAGTTCAATCGAATCATCGCAGAGCATGCGATCCGTATTCATGATAGCATCCATCATTTTGATCGTATTTGTTACTATATTTATTATGTATTCCAACCGTTTTTTCTCCAGGCAGCGTAAAAAGGAAGTAGGCTTGTATGCGTTACTTGGTTTACCCAAAAAAAAGATCGGAAAAATGCTGTTTTATGAAAACCTGATCATTGGGGTTACTGTTTTAATCATAGGAATCTTGATTGGCACATTGCTGTCCAAGCTGTTCGCTATGATCTTAATCAAGCTGCTGGGGACGCCGGTACAGGTAGGCATGGCCTTCTCTCTTCGTGCTCTGATTCATACGCTCATCGTGTTCATGGTGATTATTTTGGCGACATCGATCCAAGGCTATCGATTAATTTACAGCTTTAAACTCATCGAATTGTTTCGAGCGGAGCAGGAAGGGGAGCAGGAGCCGAAAGCGTCATTGTTATCGGCACTGGGTGCGGTTCTCCTGTTGACTGCGGGATATGGATTCGCCTTCCGCGATTTTGCCGTCACCGAAGAAATTCTAGTCAGTCTGAGCGTGATGACTGTCGGAATTATCGCTGGAACGCTTCTGCTCTTCTCTTCGCTGGTGATTGTCTTGCTGAGAACCGCCAAGAAGAGAAAACGAAGTTATTATAAAGGCATGAATTTGGTCATCACCTCTAATTTGGTGTACCGGATTAAAGGAAACGCTCGTTTGTTAAGCGTCATTTCCCTGTTATCCGCTGCGGCGTTGTGCGCCTTCAGCGTCGGTTTAGGCACATACTATACGTTTGACAAAACATCGAAGCTTACCGCGCCATTTAGCTACATGTACATTGCCCAGGACAACGCCTTTAATCAAAATGTAGACGATATCATACGCGGGGATGAAGCGCATCCGATTATCGCGCAAATGACGATTCCGGTGCTGGAGACAAAAGGGGAGGCTTCCAATCCAGAGATCCTTCCGGAGAGAATGATCGAAGCAGACAAAAACCCGCTCAAAGTGGTCTCGATCGATCAATACAACCAGGTGGCAGCTGCGCTGCGCTTCCCTGTACTTGATCCGATCGAACAGGATGAAGCTGTTGCGATCCGGCCCATGTATACGGACTATGAATGGCACGATTATGAAGGCGAAACGGTCGACATCCAATTGCCCGATCAACGGTTAACCCTTGCCTTTGCGGGGATGACCGTAGAACGAATCATTAATTGGAGTTATCCGGATGTGATGATCGTTGTAAGTAACGGCACCTACGACAAATTGGAGGCGCAAGTTTCTCCGACCCGGTATGTCGGGTATGCCGTGCAGGAACAGAAGACAACAAAACATACCGCCGATGCGCTGGCGTCGCTGAAGACACCGGAATCGAATTTATCTTCTTATTATTCCGAATACCGGCTTGGAATCGAAGAAGCGGCTTTTAATGTGTTTATATTAGGATTTCTTGGGCTCGTTTTTGTCATGGCAACAGGCAGCATGATCTATTTCAAGCAGTTGACTGAAGCAACAGCGGATAAACCACGGTACGACATTCTAAAAAAAATCGGTGTAAGCGGCAAAGAAGTAAGTATCGCAATCATTAGGCAGAACGCATTTATTTTTGCTCTGCCGCTTATGATCGGGCTTGCACATTACATGGTCATCCTGCAATTGTTAAAAAGATTATTCAGCAATATGGCAGGCGCTAGTCTTATGCTGCCCATCCTGATCTGTGTGGCTGTATTTTTCCTGATCTACACGGTTTATTATGTGCTCACAGTCAACTCCATCAGCAGGATCGTCAATGGTAAGTCTGCCCCCGTGGTTAGAATTGCAGCTATAGCAATCATGGTTTGTCTCTTGGTCCTGATTGGAATCTTCTTCGGCACGGAAACCCCTGCAACGCAGAATGAGAGGGGCCAGGCAGAGAAAATCCAATTACAGCTACCAGAGCCTACTGGAGAATATTCTGTGGGGACAATGGAGATGCACTTCAAGGATGACAACCGGGTGGATCCATGGAAACCAGACAGAGACAGGGAACTCATGATCAGCATATGGTACCCAGCCAGGGGAAAAAGCGAGCAGAAGGCTGTGTACATGCAGCCTGAAGCAGCAAAGTATTACGATGAAAACGCAATCTCAACGATCGGATTGGATCCTGGTCGAGTCGATCTCTCCGGTATCGGCACTCACGCTTGGTTAAATGCACCGCCGGCGAACAACGACGTTGGGTGGCCGCTCCTCATCTACTCACCTGGCGGGTCTGTTCCAAGAAACTTCGGGACGGCTGTAGTCGAAGACTTGGCCAGCAGAGGTTATGTGGTCGTTACAGTCGATCATACGTATGAAGCCTCTGCGGTCCAATTTCCCGATGGACGTGTGGCAACGGAGTCATTACCGCCTTTTAGTGTAGAGACGGTACTGAAGATGCTGGAGGTAAGAGTGGATGATATCCAATATGTGTTGGACCAACTCGAACTCATCAAGGAAGGCCGTTATCCAGGCGATCAACCATTGCCCGCTGGACTTCAACAAACATGGGACCTGTCTAAGATCGGAATATTCGGACATTCCGCCGGCGGGGCTACTGCTGCTCAGGTGATGTACGAGGATGATCGCTTTGACGCTGGCATCGACATGGATGGAACGATGGGGCACATGCCTGATAACCCGCTCCCGGTGGCGCAGCACGGATTGGATCGCCCCTTCATGCTCATGAATTCAGGCTACAATAAGGAGGGCGAGGTTGATTCCCATCTTACCGCGATGGACCGTCTATCGTTCTGGCAGCATACGACCGGATGGAAACTCGATCTAAGCATTCCCGAGGGAGCACATTATACGTTTACGGATTATCAGACGCTGCTTCCACAGCTTCAAGATAAGCTGAGCCTTTCGCCGCGAGTAGTCCAGCAATCTATCGGGACTGCCGACCCGAAACAGACAATCGCTGCCCATCGAGATTATGTCGCTGCCTTTTTCGATTTTCATTTAAAGGGTGCTCCACAGCCGCTGCTGACCTCTCCGTCCGCAGACTATCCAATGGTTGATTTTATGGAGTAAAGAGATTTCTTCCTCGGTTTTGTCACAATCTTGATCGCTTATCAATAGAAAGAACAGTATGAAAAACAAACAAAACTAAACAAAGACATTCGGATAAGGCGTTGGTAAGAATGAACCAGGAGTTTTTGCATCCGGCAGATCTTCTCCTTCAATTTATCATCGTATTTATAACCATGGCATGACGACCACGTTCGGGGGTAATCTGTCTATCAGGGACGTATATCCGCGAGACCTGCACGTCGGAGGAAAAAGAAATTCGCCGGGACATGTGCTCACTCATGCGGCGTGCGTATAAACAAGGGCTGTTAACAAGCACGCAGGGCACTTTTTCCCATCGTTTGTTTGGTCATGATTTTGTCATTACACCCTATGGCAAAGACCGCAACCATCTGGAGCCGGGTGACCTCGTCCGTATAGAGAACGGAAAAGCCGAGGCCGGCAAACAGCCAAGCAAATCCGTCTTTCTCCACGAAGCGATCTACCAAATGCAGCCGCATGTCGATTCGGTGATCATCGCGCACCCGCCTAACATCATGGCATTTGCCGTAACGGATGCCGTATTCGATTCAAGAACGATTCCGGAGAGTTACATCTTGCTTCGCGGAATGCCCAAGCTTCCCTTTCATGCGGTTTACAATGAGCCCGAGTACCGCCTCGCTGTTTAGACCCGATATGCCGATCGCCATCGTGAACAATAATTGCGTCATCGTTGCGGGACAGAGCCTGCAAAGTATAGCGCCAAGTCCATTCTGTCGGCCAGAACGCTTGGGCATGTCATACACATCGATGACGATCGGATTTGCGAGCTCGAATCAGCATTTAATCTGGAGTAGTAAAAGAATGGAATATTTTCAGCTGTGCCAAGGCTGCCGCGGGAATAGTGCGGCAGCCTTTCGTTTGTTCCGGCTTAGACATATCGACATCGGCCTTCACCGTTTTTGGGGAATCCGGCCCATTCTCGAAAACGATTCGAAATGCGTGTTTTCAAGTTGCTATTTACAACAATATTAATTATGTCTATTATATAGATAGATTAATTATATATTTGTTTATTAATAACTCTAAATTAATGTGTTCAATACTATATCTAATAGGCAGTTATGAACACAGTTGTGGTTACGATTTAATTCTTAGAAAAGAGGAGACACAATGAATATACCTGCTTCTACAAATCATAAACCCGTGATTATTTCGGATAACTATGGGAAAGTGGATGGGCGATTCGCATATAAGACAGATGTAAGTGCACTATCTTTGGGATTGACCAAGCAGAACGGGGATGGTAAGGCGCATATTGCCGCCAAAGTATGGAGAGCCGCTGAGGAACAAGGGGCCGGTCCATCGTATGAGTTACCTCTTCATCGAATTCTGGATTTATCCATCCTCATTTGCAGTGCCCTGACACATTTTAGCGAAGCCTATAGATTTGAAGATTTATATGACCCGCAACATCCTGTGATCGACCGGATCGGATTGCAGGGGAATGCCATGACGATAGCGGTTTGCACGGATAATGAACAGATTCAGGAGGATATCAAGCTGTTCAACGAGGCATTAAGCGACAACAGCGAGATGATAGGAGAACGTCTGCGCACTTTGACCAGAATGTTAGAAGAACTGGGTTATGTACGGTGAGAAAGCTGCCGGATTGGGAGTGATGAACCCATTCCTGCGTTCAGAGTTAACGAGAGTTTGGAGGTGAGCGGTCATGAAAGACCAGCATGATAATGAAACTTACGTGCTGTCTCCTGGGAGAGTATTGACCGAGGAAGAAAAAAGTCTTGTCTGGAAAAAACCATTAACGCATACATCAAGCGAGGAAGAACGGCGAATCACGAATGAAATCAAGCGTAATTGGCATCGCGGCGAGATGAAAATCGCCACGATTCTATTGGAAGGGGATGCCGGCTCCGGAAAAACGCAGCTTGCCAAGGCGTTGTCCGCAAACTTCAGGTTACCCTATACCAAAGTAACTTGTTTTGCCGATATGGATAAATCGGATATCCTAGGAGCCATTTTACCGGTTATTTCATCCGATCGAATGAAGCAGTTGGAATCTGCGGACCAAGCGGCATTGAAAGCATTATACGAAAGCGACGGCTTTCGTAGCTCGACGGAGATTTTGATGGAGGCGCTGGAGATTACACAAGAGATGGCTTCCGCAAAGATGAAGCGATTATTGAAGCTCGCCGCGAATATGGCTCAGGATGGAGCTGTAGAATATCGATTTTACGCTTCCGAGATCGTCCGAGCTTTTCAGAAGGGCTATCTGCTGGAAATCCAGGAACCGAACGTGATTCGGGATGCCGGCGTATTAATGGCACTGAATTCCGCATTGGAGCCGGGCGGCAATCTTAATCTCCCAACGGAGATCGTGCAGCGGCATCCGGATTTCATAGCGGTGATCACGGCAAACCGTAGTTACGCCGGATCCAGGCCGCTTAACGAGGCATTGCGTGACCGAGTGCAGCATACGGAGAAGATGGACCTGCCGACCAAAGAGATTATGATGGAGCGAGCGATGGCCAAAACCGGCTATCAAAACGATGAAATGCTGGATGTGCTGGCAAAGGCCATTATCCTATTGGATAAAACTGCCCGAGCTAACGCCATTAAAGGCGTGGCTGGCATGCGTTCTTATTTCTATTGGGTGGATGCCGTTGCGCAAGGTGCTTGTGCAAGGGAATCGCTTTATCATAAGGTGATTTACAAGATAACAACCGATTCGGAAGAGATCAAACTGCTGGAAGAAGCGCTGAAAGGCGAAGGTTTGTTGGATATGTTGGAGGAAGTCCCGGTTGAAGCGAATAAAAAACGAAGCGCAGAGGCAGTGGAGATCGCGACATGGGAGAGCGATATGGAACTGAATTCCATTCCTGACGGGCAAGCTGAGGAAGAAGGGCTACAGTTAAAAAAGTCCGCTGAAAGCGAAGACAGCACATCCATCCTCGCGAATGAGTCAGCGGATATGGAAAGCACTGATTCGGGGGAGGACGGATCACCGCAATATCATCAGGCCAATCCTGAGCCCATGACAGAGGAGGAGAAACAGAAGGAGCGGGACTTTCGCAAAAAGCTGAATCAAGTCTCCAGGGCCATCGTGTCCGATTCGATTCATCAGGCTGTTAAGCTGATCGTTCACCGTCCTGATGTTGACCCGATCCAGCAGGAGGAATATCGGAGTCTGCGCAAGGGCATTATGCCCATCGTGCGGGAAATCGCCAGACAGACGATGCCGCTGTTGGAGCACGAGATAACCACGGAATATGCCAAGAACCATTACTATGGTTCTAAGTTTCAGGCAGACAGCGTGGCTTACCGTGATTTCAGGTATTTTGCCAAGAAACGTCCTCCGACGGAATCCCCTGGTCTTGTCGTCGGTTTGAGGGTCGATGAATCTGCATCGATGGCTGCTTTCGGGAGACTCGAGGCGGCTAAGCGGGCGGTCATCGCGGTCTATGAATTCTGCCAAATTTGCCATATACCTGTTTTAATTTATGGGGATACTGCGGATGTTTCCCGTTTGGAGCAGATGTCCATCTTCGCTTATGCCGATTACGATCAACCGGATGTCCGCGACCGGTTCAGGCTGATGGGAATCCGGGCCAGAAGTAATAATCGGGATGGTATGGCTTTAAGAATTATGGCGGAACGGTTAGCAAATTCACCGAAACAAACGAAGCTGTTGATTAGCATCAGCGACGGGCAGCCTAAAGCCATGGATGACTATACCGGTAGTCTGGCGATTCAAGACATGCGGCAGACTCTATCCGAATACGAAAGAAAAGGGGTCAAATTTCTGGCGGCAGCCATCGGTCAAGACAAGGATGTCATTAGTCAGATCTATGGTGCCGAGAGGTTTTTGGATATGACCAACCTGAATGAGCTGCCAGCCAAGCTGGTGCGGATCATTTCTCGATACCTGTAATATCATACCGAACAGCGTCAGCCTGCATGTCATTGTGACATGCGGGCTTTGTTTACTACTGATGCCTGTGAATACCCGAACATATCTCCCCGTTCGTTCTAGGTAAACTGGACATGTGCCCCGTTCAAACATTATAGTTAAAAGAATGAAGAGCGCGTCGTTTTATCGGTTTTTTTTCGGTATCGTGAATCGATGCTCAGCTTTACAACTTGAATATGTATACATAAGTAAGGGAGGACATGTATGGAGCAACCCCGTATTTGGCCGGATCGGTTCAAGCGCTTATTCCTGAACAATAAATTTGTGCTTCTATTGCTTGTTCTGTTGCTGGTTGGACTCAATGTGTTGGTTCTGAGCAAAATTTCGTTTGTGCTGCATCCGCTCGCCGTGTTAATCAAGACGATCGTTTTGCCGATCATCTTATCAGGAATACTCTATTATTTGCTGAATCCTCTGGTCGATGTGATGGAGAAATGGAAAATCAAGCGTGGATGGTCCATCCTGATCCTCTATCTGGTTATAGCCGGTATTCTGACAATTGTGGTGCTCGCGGTCATTCCAGTGCTGCGCAACCAGATTATGGGACTGATTGATAACTTTCCGACATATAGCGAAAAGGTTAGACAGCAGTTCGAAGATCTAACGGGCAGCGAGTTGTATAACCAGATTCAAGAAACCATGAACATTAACTCCCAGGAATGGTGGACCACCGTCACGCAGAAGGCAACGGAACTTCTAAACCACACGTGGAGCAAAGTAGGCGGGTTTCTGGGTGCATTTACAGAGGTTGTGTTGTCGATCGTGACGGTACCTTTTGTACTGTTTTATATGCTGAAAGACGGCAAAAAGCTCCCTCTAAAAATATTATCATTCCTGCCGACGAAGAGTCGTTCCGGAATTTTGCATGTGCTCCAGGATATCAATCATCAGATCAGCTCGTTTATCCGCGGTCAGATTATTGTGAGCTTCTGTATTGGTATTCTGCTGTATATCGGTTACATGATCATCGGTCTGGATTACGCGTTGATTCTGGCAATTATTGCATCGTTCACCAGCGTGGTGCCTTATCTGGGACCCGCAATTGCGATTACACCTGCGCTCATCGTGGCTCTGGTCACGTCTCCGGTGATGCTGCTGAAGATGGTGGCGGTATGGACGATCGTGCAATTAATCGAAGGGAAGTTCATCTCACCGCAAATCATGGGTAAAACGCTCAAGATTCACCCCATTACGATTATCTTTGTCATACTGACGGCCGGTAATCTGTTCGGTGTGGTTGGCATTTTGTTAGCCGTTCCCGGCTATGCGGTCCTTAAGGTTTGTGTATCGCATATCTTCGAATGGTTCAAGGACACGTCGGGATTATATGATCCCCGGAATAGCAACACGCCGAAGTAGTCTCTTGGTTTGTCTCAATCCATATGATTAACTTTTAAAGTCGCCATGTTGGCGGCTTTTTTTTCAACCCACTTTCGCAAGGAACAGAAGGTAAGTTTAACCATGCTCCACTATGAAGGGGGGATTCATTGCAAAAACAAATCCAAATTAATATAATGGATATCATAGGTCTATATAATTCGAATTTAAGGGAGGTAACCGCTATACAGTTTTCCAAAAGCGTTGATTATGCTCTGCACGCATTAATCCACTTGGCTCATTCGGAGCGTGATCAGAACATCGGAATCAAGGAGTTATCTGCGACGCTGGGCGTCTCGGAAAGCTACTTATCCAAAATCATGTCCAAGCTGAGGCAGGACGGAATCGTGCGGGCTGTACCGGGTGTGAACGGAGGCTACGAGCTGGCCAAGCAGGCCGAGCAGATTACATTCCTTGAAGTGATACAGGTAATTGAAGGAAGACAGCAGTTGTTTGAATGCTCCAATCTCAATTCGCAGCAGCATCGCCTGCTAGCCGAAGAGAAGGCTGCCAAGATGCACGAGGATAATCCTCGTGAGTGCGTATGCCTGGTCAAACAGGTGATGGACGGCGCCGAAAGGCAATTGTACCAATACTTGGAGGAGCAAACGATCCAGTCGGTATTGGATGCGGCATCGAAGCGTGGCAGCTGTGCGGAAAACAAGAAGTGATGAACTTCTTGTTTTTTTATATGAATAAGCCGAAAGTTAGGGAGGGATCGTAATCGATAAACTTTTTGAGAAATTAAACGGGTTTGGAGAAAGAGAACATTGGCTTTTACTTCGTCAGCTGCTGAATTCTGCAATACACGATTCGACGAATGGTGAGCATGAAAACAGAGTGTTCGGTCAAAGACTGTATAATCTGATGGAAATACACATAGATGCCGTTAACAACCAGCGACTGCAAGAAGAGAAACGTCAAACTCACGTCCATATTGTGTTCAGTCTCTCTGAAGCCGGTTCATTAAAAGTTGCGCTCAGTAAAGTTGGTAAACGGGAGGAATCTCGGGTAGTCGCGTTTAATGATTGGTTTTCAGTTGGTCCCATCACGGAATTGAACACAAAGGAAGGGCAGCTTCGAAGGCGAATGTGGTTGATGGAACATGACAGGGATTCATATTATTTGGATAGTATAAACCAGGAACACCAAATCGAGCGTATGATTGATACGCTAAAGAATATACCGGAGAACAAAACCGTCGTGATCTGGTGCGGGGATAACGCCCATGATCAAACGGGACTTCGTTTTGCAATGCATCTGCTGAGGGAGCGGAAGAGTCCAGTCCATGTGGTCAATGTGACAGAAATACTCACAGAAACGGGGCAGGGTAATGCTCCAATAGCGCAGGCATTGGTCGAACGAGACAATTACATCGATATTGTTAGAAATTATAGTGAGGGGATCCCTCTGAATTCTGATCTAAGGAAGCGATATGAATCAGAATGGATGGAGTTGGCAGGACAGGAAGATTTGCTTCGACTCTGGGAAGAGGGAAAAGTGATGGGCTGCCAAGAGGATAAACTGGACGGGGTTATTGTTAAATCGGTCATGGAGCTGCTAGATAAACACCATCCTGATGATTTGGTTAACGTTGGAGAAGTCGTGACAAAATTATTGGAAATCTCACAGCAACGTATAAGTTATTCCTTCATTATGTACAGAATCTGGTGTTTAGTCAGCGATGGTGTTCTGACGTTCAAGGGTCAACCGGGCTTTCCTTATCAATTCTTGCTAGGATTATCGCATGTTTAAGAAGTCGCCATTGGCGGCTTTTTTGTTTTGATTTTGACTGTTCTTATCCCATCCAAGAAAAGCAGCTCGGATTTCATACAACTTTATATTGACCGAATGTTCAGTCTTAAATTATATTGGAATCATAATCTGGATGAATCATCCATAGGAGAGAGGAGTTTTCAAATGGATTTAGCTTATCAAACTCAAGGCAGTGGGCCACCAGTTGTGTTGGTACACAGTCCAGGTGTCGATTCAAGAGAATGGAACTATATTGGCCCGTATTTAGCCCGGAGCCATCAAGTCATCACGTATGATGGTCGGGGAACGGGAAAATCCCCGGCACCGCAAAAACCAACCAGTTTGGTTGAAGACCTGCGGGCACTGCTCGATCATCTGCAAATTGACAGCGCTTCGCTTGTCGGTCATTCCATGGGAGGGCAGGCCGTCACGGATTTTGCCTTGACTTACCCTTCCAGGGTTGACCATTTAGTATTAATCGCACCATCGCTAACCGGATTCGAGCACGCCCAGCCATTCATCGATTGGATGGCCCAAGTAAATGCATGCGCACCCGATGTCGACCGTCTGGTCGAACAATCGTTGAGCGGGCCTAATTATCGTGTGACGATGTCCAGCTCTGAACGGGACTTTTTGCGCGAGATGCATACGTTGTATATGACCAGAGTGTTTAGTGAGTGGAAGAGTTTCGAGGTGATATGGCCGATACCGCCAGCGATCGAGCGGTTGGAGGAGCTTGCTGCAAGGACGCTGTTTATTCAGGGAACGGTCGAATGGGAGGATATGGAACGAATCGCGGAGCAGTTTAAGCGTGTTCAAGACATCCGTTTCGAGGTAATCGAGGGGGCTGACCATATGGCCACGCTGACGCATGCAGACGAACTTGCTGGTTTGATTACTGCTTTTTTAGCGAGAGGATAATGGAACACATCGCGGCATGTATTGAATAAATAAGTTTTTTGCTCGATAGAGAGGCAATGTATACAGGCAAAAAGCCGCAAAATTGCGGCTTTTTTAATGATATCATGTTACTTAATAACGAGTAGATGAAACGACATGTTTCATTGCGACTTGTGCTCGATTCCTCACATCCCGACTTTTTTCTCCGATGCAGATGGTTGTCCTTTTTTAGACGTTTCCTGGCTCGTTTCAAAGCTAATCGGCGGTATGCCGTTTGCTTTCCACACCGTTCCTCTACGCTCATACTCGAATAACTTCTCTATGGCATTCGCAATCTGTGGTCCGACTTCACGCTCAACCAAATACAAGGCCACATCAAGTCCGGAAGTAACACCTCCTCCAGTTACCAAGCGAGGGCCATCTTCCACGATTCTTGCATCGACCGGAATTGCACCGAGAGCCCCTAACGCACCCATGCCTATCTGATTGGTGACAGCATATCTGTCTTTCAACAATCCATCCATAGCCAGCAGCAACGAACCTCCACACACGGTAGCCACCGTAACGTCCTTATTATTCATAGCTTGTTTCATCATCGTTGTTAAACCCGTATCCTTAGCCTGCCTCAATATGTTGGGAATAGCATCTTCGGTATTCCCCGCTGGCTTCCCCGAGGCTCCGGGAACTACAATAATCCCGGAACGATTAGGGTCTATCACATCTTGCGCTTCGAGGGCAGGTCCATTCAGCCCGCTCGGTACCGAACGCTTACCTTCTGCAGATACTAATTCTACAGTGACTTTTCCACCAGTGTACATTCCGGCAGCAGCAAATACTTCATATGGCGCTAATGCGTCCAGCAGATCAAACCCATCGAATAATACGATTTGTACATGCACGCTTTTACCCTTGGATGGATCTGGGTTCTTGTTTCTTTCTGCGCTTGCTGCGGGGGCTAATAGACATAGAACGAGCGTTAACGACGTGAGTAAGCTAAGTATTTTTTTCATCCGGATACCAATTCCTTTCGATTTGTTCTGATGATGATATCAGGAATAACTAGCAGCAGCGCAATCGAGCCGTAAACGCCGATGGTGTAGCTAGTAGGGTAAACGTACCCGAATCCCTGATGAAAAAGGGAAGTAATGAGATGGATCAACATGTTCGTGAAGCAAAAGGCGTAACTACGAATCATCCAGTTGCGATGTCGAATGATCCTTTTCCTCTTGATTTGAACGAGCGCTGTAATGGTGATAACCAGCCAGATCATATTCAGCAGATTGAATCCCATACTGCTTATTTTGCCGCCTGTGGCGTAGGGTGCCATATATCCGGAAGTTAACACAACCAGCAATACGGATACGATATATACATAGCCGTTTATGCGGTGGAGCCTACGGTTTCTTTCCAATATTCGATTCGAAAAGTTAATCAGTCCCGTTGCCATGGCCACACATGCGAATGCAACATGAACGTACATGACATTAAGCCAAACCGGGAGATTAAGCTCGCGCTTCAGACCGGTCTTATGGCTTAGAAATCCCGAAGCACCTGGATCGATCCAATAGTTTTTCACCAAGGCGTGTAGTATAAATAGAATGCTGACACAGACCAGCAATAGATATAACGATGTTCGTTTCTTCATCCGTTCGCAACTCCCGAAGCTCCTTATTTGATACACACCATTTCTGAATACGGAAAAACACGATCGACATACATACCTGGAAGCCAGAGCGCGTGTATGCCGCGGATTTTCTTTATTACGATTAGGTAACCCGATTTCCTGTTAACTTGGATGCAGGCAGTAAGCCAGCTTTGGCTATACCAACCATGTGATCTCCATCGGCGACAACTTCAAACTTGAGATTCAAGCGCATGGGTTTCGTGATTCGTAGTGACCAGGCCAGCTTGTTATCCTGAAGTACAGGGTTCATAAACTCAATGGTTTCATCCCCCTGCGTTGCCGTGCCCTGGATCAAATCGTCCCTTGTCAATATGGAGAGCTTGACCTCCATCTTACCGACGGGCGTAGCGATAGTGGTCTCCCAATCCCCGTCGAAGACCGATGCCTGTATGCTTTTGCTATGCTGGGAGTTGGGCGTGGGTATCATTGCTGTTTTGTTCACCGCGGCATTTGGTTCGTCGCTCGTCACTGATTTATTAACGTTAGGCTTTATCCCTGTATCCTTCCAAACCGTGCCTCTTCGTTCATATTCGAATAATTGCTCAACCGCGTGAGCGATACGAGGCCCAAGTTCACGTTCCACCAGATACAGCGCTACATCGAGTCCTGAAGTTACACCGCCACCGGTAACCAGATTACCGTCGTCCACGACGCGAGCCGAGACGGGAACTGCTCCAGTTGCACTAAGTAAGGCCATGCCCAGGTGGTTCGTTACCGCAGGTCTGCCTTCCAAGAGGCCTCCCATGGCAAGCACCAGTGAACCGCCGCAGACTGTAGCGACTATCCTGTCTTTGTGCTGAAGAGCCTGCTCGATCATGCCGGTCAATTCGGTATCCATGGCCCGGCCCAGAATAGCCGGAACCGAATCGGGCCCATCTCCCTCAACGTCGCCGGACGCGCCAGGTACGAGAATGATGCCCGCTCGTTCCGGGTCCAGTCTGCCACTCGCTTCAATCCTCAACCCGTTAATGCCGCTAGGCACGGATCTTGGTCCCTCGGCGGTGACCAATTCTACGTTTAACGCATTTTCAGCATTCATGGCTGCAGCGCAGAAGACCTCGTAAGGCGCTATCGCATCCAGAAGGTCGAAGCCGTCAAACAACACAATTTGAACGTTAAGCATCCATAAATCCTCCTAGTCTCTATCTAGTCAAAAGATCTTTAAGCTTACGATATTCCTTCTCATCGATTTCACCATTGGCCATTCGGTTCTTCAGAATCATAGCGATGTCATTCTTTTGATGACCGTTTTTGTAACGATAACGAATCGCGTATACTCGAACCGCCAGAAAAGAAAACAGCGTGAGACAAAACAAAGCGCCGAAAGGAAAGAACGAGAAGGCGTTATTTTCCAAACCCATATGTATACCTCCTTTATCATGGTGTGCGGGACGATCACCCGAAGTATGGGCTGGCCGTGTGCGCAAATAGAAGCATACCAAACGAATATCTCAAACAAAGATGAAAAAAGGTTACAAAAGTATAAACAAATCATCACAATACATAAGCTCGCGTTAGTTCTTGTTAAAAAAAATGATAAACTAGGAAAGCAAAGGTGGGATAAACATGAGCGAATCAAAGACGATTCTGGTTGTAGACGACGACCAGGATATTGTTGAGCTATTAAGGGATTTTCTAGAGAATGACCACTTTCAAGTAAAAACCGCTTGCGATACCGCTCAAGCGTGGAACATATTTAAGGAAAGCTCCGTTCATTGTATTGTTCTTGACATTATGATGCCGGGACAAAATGGGTTTGAGTTTTGCCGTCGGATTCGCGGGGAGAGCAATGTACCGATCCTGTTCTTGAGTGCTCGCAGCGATGATGTGGATAAGATTCGAGGCCTTACCCTCGGAGGCGATGATTACATCGTCAAAACCGCTTCGCCAGGTGAGATCGTTGCCAGAGTAAAAGCCGTATTGCGGCGCTCCGCTTCCCCACAACAATTGGATAACAGGGTCTTGGATTACGGCCGCATCAAGTTAAACCTGTCCACTAGAGAAGTGCTAGTGGATGGAAACAACATCGTGCTCACACCCAGGGAATATGAGCTGCTGCGGTTATTTGCGGAACATCCGAGACATGTTTTCACCTATGAACAATTACTTGCAAAATTTTGGGATGGGGTGGGCGACAGGCATACGATTCGGGTCCATCTTAGTCGGCTTCGCGAGAAAATCGAAGCTGATCCGAACCAACCGATATTCCTGGTCAACGTATGGGGAGTAGGGTATCGCTTTGAGGGAGGGTAATATGAGGTCACTCCGCATCCGAACGTTTACTATGCTTTGCTTCTTCTTTATCCTCTTATTGCCATGGATATTCTTTGTTACTGCGCACTTTATGGAAACCAAGACACTCAGCTTCGAACAAGGTCGGCTGCAAAACGAGACCCTGCAACGAAATATATCGGAAATGACGCAGCGAATTGAATCGGACACAGACCAATGGACAGATCCAGACTGGCAAAACCAATTGTATTCCGCGCTCCGTGAAGCGAAGATGGATGTTCTTATTCAATCCGCAGAAGACCGGGAAATTTATCGATCCAATCCTGACCGACGAGGAACTAATTTATCAACCGAGCGGTTCTCCGTCATCGAGGACGGCCGGTTGCTGGGGAGGGTTATTCTGTACTTACCTAAGTCTAATCAGTTTCAAGTGATGTCGGCTTTTGTCGGGCTGCTGCTTGCGATCTTTGTTGTCGGAATGGAAATGAGGCGATTCGTTCTCAAACCACTCGAGAAGATGGGAAATGCGGCAAGACAAATTGCAACAGGGGATTGGGATGTTCGGTTACCCATGTCCCGGGTCACCGAAATCGCGGAAGTCCGCGATGGATTCGATGTTATGGTCAAGGGACTTGAGCAGTCCTATCGAAAACAGGCTGAACTGGAAGAGGAACGCCGATTCGTCATTGCGGCTGTTGCGCATGATTTACGGACACCGTTATTCGCTTTGCGAGGCTACTTGGATGGTCTGGAGCAAGGGATCGCTCAATCTCCGCAGAAAATGGCCCGATATGTTGCGGTCTGCAAGGACAAATCGGCACAATTGGATCGTTTGGTAGAGGATCTATTCACTTTTACAAAAATGGAGTATGTGGAGTCGCAACTGCATAATACAACGGTGGATTTTAATCAGGTCGTCCGGAATTCGATGGATAGCCTGAGTCCGCTTGCTCGGCAAAAAGGGGTTTCCATCTCGTTTCATGTAACGGATCGGTGCATCATCCATGGAGATATGCATTTATTAGAGCGAGCCATGAACAATCTTCTGGATAATGCCGTAAGACACACATCAGCGGGGGGGAGCATCGAAGTCCTGTGTAATAAAGTTGGCGATAAGGTTAAGTTTACGATACGGGATACCGGGCCGGGCTTCTCTACGGAAGAACTTGAGCGTGTATTTGAACCCCTGTATCGCGGGGAAGAATCCAGAAGTCGTTCAACCGGTGGCAGCGGATTAGGCTTAACCATTTCACAAAGAATTGTTAGGCAGCACGGTGGCGAACTTGCCGCAAGCAACCATCCGGAAGGAGGAGCACTGCTTGAAGGATGGCTACCTGCAGCAGCTTCAGGACAGTTGGAATCAAATGGTTTTTAGTGGTTCATATTTATTGTACATTGAAAAAGCCGTGAAAATGCGGCTTTTTTGTTTTGAAGAGATCAAATGTATGTTAGATCCGGATAATTCTCCCTTTACATTTACAGCACCATGTTGTACAGTTGGTTATACGAGTAATCAACCTAACAACTAAGGGGATGATAACGGTCAGAAAGGAGGCTTCACCTTGAAAGCTTTGTTGGATGAATCCCAGCCCATTTTTCAACAAATTGCTCAAATGATTATCGATGATATTGTGGATAGTGTGTTAAAGGAAGGGGAGCGCGTCCCTTCTGAGAATGAATTGTCCCGATTTTATAACATTAACCGTGCCACGGCGCGTAAAGGGCTTCAAGCCTTGGTTGACCTGGACATCATTTACAAGCAGAGAGGAATAGGAATGTTTGTAAAGGAAGGGGCCAGGAAACAGGTGCTGCGTGACAAACAAAAGCATTATCGGGAGTATTATATTCGTCCGATGCTGGAAGAGGCGAGGCGAATTGGCATGACGGTCGAGGAGGTTATGGAGTGCATAGTGGAGGAGGAGGGGAACTTATGATTTCTTTAAAGCAGGTATCTTTTTCCTACGAAGATGTTCCCGTGATCAAGGAATTGTCATACGTTGAACAAAATCCAGTCATTACGGGATTATGGGGACGGAACGGTGTGGGCAAAACGACGTTGATGAAACTAATTGCGGGGCATCAGATTCCTAGTCAAGGAAACATTGAGGTTATGGGCCACCGGCCATACAATAACCAGGAAGCCCAACGACATTTGTGTTACATGCAGGAAGATCATCCGTTCAGTGATATTTGGACCATACGCGATGCCTTGCGGTTTTATCAATATTTCAAACCGAACTGGAATCAGGAATTGGCAGAAGAGCTGCTGGAAACGTTTAAACTGCCCCAGCATAAAAAAGCCAAGAAGCTGTCGACCGGGATGAAAACGGCATTACAGGTAGTGATCGGTTTGGCCAGCCAGGCGGATGTTACGATCTTGGATGAACCGACCAACGGGCTTGATGCAGGAATGCGAAAAAAGTTCTATGAACGGCTGCTGGATAGCTATGATGCGTTTCCGCGCCTGATCTTGGTGTCGACACATCAAATCGAGGAATTACAACCATTGCTGGAATCCATCGTGGTTGTTCATGACGGAAAGCTGCTGTTACATGAGCCGATGGAAGAGGTGCGGGAACGTGGGATCTGGATAACCGGTGAACACGATCGAGTGAATCAATTAATCGGTAACCAAAAGATCCTGGATGAAAGCACCATCGGTTCCGTGAAGAAAGTTATGATCGATGTCCCATTCTCCGACGAATGGAGAGAGCTGGGCCGCAGTAGTGGAATTTCCGTGGAGAAAGCGCATCTTCAGGATTATTTGCTTCAAATGACGGATAATGTGCAGGAGGGGGTACGATGAGCGCGACGCACGGCACGTTTCGTTTAATCTATGAAGATGCAAGCTGGTTCTTGGGGAAGCTGCTTCTGTTATACATTACCCTGCCATTAACAGCAGCCTGGATTATTATCGGGACATCCTTTGATATGGATAAGACATTCAGTTCTATTTCAAGCCCCGCGTATTTTTTCTTTATCCCGTTCTATGGGGTCATGGGGTTCAAAAGCCTTCTACCTATTGCTGTCAGCCTTGGAGGCACACGAACTCAAATGCTCAAAAGCTTTTATGTCATCGGCGTTTCAAGTGTGTTTGTGTATATGCTAGTCTTAAACCTCTTACAATGTTTATTATGGACATTATACGAGCGCGGGATCAGCTCGGTATCCATTACGCATGCGGGGATGTTTTATTCCAGTGAGTACCAATTCTTGCCTTACTTATGGATCGATCTCATGGTCGGACTAATCTTGTTCGGCGGCGCTTTTTTTATCTACTGCATAACGTATCGTGCGGGCATGACAAGGACATTAATCGGTATTATGATCATTGCCATCGCAGCCATGTTTCTTTACTACTCGGGAGTGCTTGAAGCACCTATAGCATGGTTGTCGACGTTAAATATAAATGCAATGACCGGTTTCACGATAGCCGGAATCGCAGGTTTGGCAGCGCTGTTAGCCACCTATCCGATGATGCGTAACGCTTCACTGCAACCGAAACAAAAGAGAGAGTAACTATCAGTTTCTTGTTTGAACATACATGCATAAGAAGGAGGCCGCGAATAAAAGCGGCTTTTTTCTGTGATCACCAAACTACGATGTTATTCCGATTTCATTGTCCAAAGATCAATTCAAATCAGCCGGATTTGGAGGAGTGAGGTCCTTTGATTAATATAATCAGCGCAAGAATCAGAGGTATCCAAATCTGAAAAATAGGAAAGTGATATTTCAAATTTTGGTGAAATCCGATCCAGATATGATATATGAAGTTTGGAGATAGAAACGAAATGGTATAAATGAAGGCACCCACGATCACTGTTAATTTTTTATGGCTCACTTTGGTTAAACTCGAAAGTCCAAGCACGGCACCAAGGTAGAATGCAGTCATTTTAACGAAAATTCCAATATAAATCAGCATGATAATTAACGGATCCAAACGTTCAAGGAAATTAGCGATTTGAACGAGCCGGACAGATCTAAGCAGCGGAAAAGTCGAAATGCTTGTGATCGAAGGGTCTAGAATTGCAAGGTTTAGAATGTTGAAGATCAATAAGAAGATACCTACGAAAATATATGCAGAAACGGTTGCTTTGGAGAGCCTCTTCTTGTTATCGAGATGTCTCCAAAACATGAGAAATACCACGATTTGGCCGAATGGAAAGCTAATCACCTCCGGTAAGGATGCACGCAGCACCGGAAGAAAGCCATTCTCTAATATGGGCATCAGGCGCTCAAGGTGAATGATATTCGATCCGATGAACATAAAAACGATTAATATATACCCTATAATGGTGAAGGGAAGCAGGAATTCGGTGACACGAAAGAATACTTCAATGCCCTTAGATATCGCATAACCGGACAGCAAGACCATTAAGAGAATGAGGATATACAGCGGTGTGTTGGGGAGGAAGGAGATATTGATGATGTCCGAGAACTCCCGGGTATTCCTCATGGACTCATACGAAAAGTAAATTATATAGGCTAAGGTAATGAACGAACCAAGATACTTGCCCAAGTGTTGATTCAAAATGCCCGGGAGACTGAGATCTGAATTCCTCTTCTGAATAAACAAATAGACGTATAGAAGCAATAATCCAACGAACATTGCAATCAGCACGACCAGCCATGCATCTTGCTTAGCATCGATCCCCAGTTCATACAGAGGGGTGCTGCCGATCATGAACAAGATCGTCATTGCAATGATTTGGTATTTTCCGATTTTCTCCATGTCACAGCCTCCTGTATCAAGGTAGTATTTTCTTAGACTTATTTGGGTTCAATCAAATTCGTGAATGGCTTATTGATCATATTCGTGTGTTCTATGGTCACTTTGATGTTCAGGTTGAGTTTTATTTCCTGAAGCGGTTGTTCAGACTTTGATAATTGCTTGCTTACCGCCGGGTATCTTCTATGAATCATATCCATGAAGCCTACCGGATCGGCATTCATTTCCTTCATCCGTTTCCAAGCCGTCTCAATCTCATCCTTGATTTGCTCAGTGATTACATCTTCAAGTTTTGTTATGACATCCGGCTTTGTTAAATCCAGGGTACAGCTGGTTTCGTCAAGGGCACCTTTCGTTTCAATGTGTATCTTCATGTTTATAGAGCCGTCAACCAGAACTGGCTCTGCCTGGGTCGATGAATGGACTACCCGGTAGCTCGAAAGTAAGGTGTTTTGTCGATCACTGCACGGAAAGACGATGATCAGGTTTTTGACGCTGTTCGAAAGCCATGCCACGCCTCTGCTCTCTTCACGTTTCAGCCATCCAATCAGTTTGTCCCCTCTAAATACCCCCAGATCCCCAAGCCTGATAACCGCTTTATTTCGGGTTGATTTCAGGGCATCCAGGGTAGATTGTTCATCTTGATCACCGGAAACTTTCAGTTCGGGAGCAATGGCACTTCGGTAAGGATTCGCGATCATCGATGCAAAATCAATCAATTTAATATTTTTTACTTGGGACAGATTTTCTTGTCCTTGGGTAATGACCCGTTGAATCGCGTTTCCTGTGATTTTCTCTAACGGAATGAGCACTTCCAATAGATTGGAGGCTTTATCCTTGGTCAGGAGAACCGACATCGTTTCCCGACTTTCCACCGGACGGAGGAAAAAATCAAGGATTTGCCGTACTCCTTCATTCCGAACAACCTCTTCATTGATTATCAAAATGGAGTTATGGGCAAAGAACAGCGTCCGCGGCGCTTCTAGATTGGCATTCTGCATAGCTTCACGAATCGTCTTACCTCTTGTTGAGAAGATAGTGATAGGTGATTGGCTGCCGCCGGATCCACCGCCTGTCTGGGTAGCAATGGACTGCGGGATGACTACTTGGAAGGACATGACCCATTCGTCATCGCTTCGGTCAATGGATGTTGCGGAGACGATGCTCAGCGAGTTAAGCTCCCGACTATCCCAGCAACCGCTTAGCAAAAACGGGAGGAACACGGAGAGAATCAGGAAAGTCAGTTTACGATTCATCTAATTCTTCACCTCCTTGTGTGCCGGTTGTTTCCTAATCCCTGTCTTCTGTAGGAGATGGACGAGGTGTCATTTGCTGGCGTTTGCTGTTGTTACTACTGATTAACGTCGGTCTTGCCAGCATGGCCCACCAGGGAACTCGAACCAATACGTCTTTTTGATCTGACGGAATAAAGGGGGCAAACGGGGTCAGATAAGGCAAGCCGAATGAACGTAAACCGCATAAATGAATTAACATCGCGATTAATCCAGCCATAATGCCAAACAGCCCTAAGGTCGCCGCTAAGATCATAAAACCAAAACGAAGCAATCGGGCCGAGTTGGATATGCTCACGGAAGGGGCCACAAAGCTGGCAATAGCCGTGAATGCAACAATGATGACCATGGCAGCTGATACTAAACCGGCCTGGACAGCCGCTTGTCCCAGCACCAAAGCGCCGACAATAGATATCGCTGAACCCATGGCTCTAGGCATTCGTACGCCCGCTTCCCTCAACACTTCGAACGTAATTTCCATTGCGAGCGCTTCGACAACGGCAGGAAAAGGGATGCCCTCACGCTGGGCTGCAAGGCTAATCAGCAAGGTTGTTGGCAGCATTTCCTGATGAAACGTTGAAATGGCAATATAAAGCGAAGGGAGGAGCATTGATACCACAAAGGAAATAACGCGTAAGAGACGCAAAAAGGTGGCGATATCGAACTTTTGATAGTAATCCTCACTGGATTGAAAAAGCTTAAAAATGGTGATGGGGGCAAGCAGCGCAAAGGGAGTTCCATCAACTAAAATGGCAACTTTCCCTTCGAGGAGCGCCCCTGCGATGGCATCAGGGCGCTCCGTGTTGGTGATGGTAGGAAAGGGGGTAAACGTATTGTCTTGAATAAATTCTTCAATATAGCCACTCTCGAGAATGCTGTCGGTATCTATACGGTCTAATCGATTCAGTATTTCCTGTACTACCTTGTCATTGGCGATACCGTGCAAATACATGACGGCAATATGTGTTTGGGTGACCCGGCCAATCTTTCGATCCACGATCCATAGATTCGGGCTTTTAATCTTCCGACGGATTAAAGCTGTATTCGTGCGGATATTTTCCGTGAATCCTTCCTTTGGACCGCGAACAACGGTTTGAGATTGGGGCTCTTCTACGCCGCGTTCTTCTCCTCCTGTTGAGCTTGCCATAATGCCGTGACAAGATCCGTCTATGAGAATGACGGTATTGCCTTCAAGGACGGCGGAGATGAGTTGTCCCATATCATCCACATCGCTGATGCTGCCGATGGACAAGAATCGGTTTTTGATCATCGATAGGATCTCAGTGGGGTCGGATGTATCCAGCTTTTCATGGGAATCTCTTGGGGTTAAGGATTGCATGATTGAGTTATTAATCGTTAGGGTATCAACCAGCCCATCTACATAAATGACCGCAATGGTTCGGTCGCTTCCGAAAATATGCTGTAACGTACGAATAATGATATCTCGGCTGTTACCGGTTTGCTCCCTGAGCTTATGCAAATTCTGATCCAAGCGATCGGAGAGATGTGTGGGGGCAAGGTTTTGATTCGTTTGATGATTTTGTCGAGAACGATCTGTTTTGGATTTTGTTTGTTTTAATTTTTTGAAAAATGCCATGTGATCAGCTCGCTTTAACAATGATTCATACGATCTAATCGTTCCCTAATTCTGGTTTTATATTCGGTTGGTTTTGATCACTGCGACTTAACCATTCGTCGTGGGAGGGGGCACCATTTTTTACAGAGCAAGGTTTTCGAGATTATGATTTATTGTTTGTATCTATAAGCGTTATTAAAATTATATATTGGACCTATAACTGGATTTGCCTCTATGATCTTTATATTAAAAAAAGCAAGAAGGAGTGTGACCGATGTCTATTTATCAATTTCAAGCCAAATCCATTCTTGGCCAACCTTTAGAATTATCAGCATACCGCAACAAGGTTCTTCTTATCGTTAATACGGCCAGCAGATGCGCTTATTCCCGTCAGTTTGCCGATCTTGAGCAGCTGTATGAGCAATATCGTGAAGAGGGGTTTGAAGTACTCGGTTTCCCATGCAACCAATTCAATGAAAAAGAACCTGGGAGCAGCGTGGAGATTCAACGATTTTGCGAGGGACATTTCGGAGTGACGTTTACTTTGTTTGAAAAAGTCGATGTTCGGGGAGCGTCGGCTCATCCGTTATTTTCCTATCTTACGCATCAAGCGCCGTTCCAAGGCTTCGACACACAAACCTCGAGTGGGCAATGGATGCAAGATTTCCTGCTGGATAAATATCCTGAAATATACGCCGGAAACGGAATCAAGTGGAATTTCACAAAATTTTTAATAGACCGTAACGGTAAAGTAGCCGGTCGATATGAAACTGTGACAGAACCACGAGAGATCGAACCGATTATCGAATCGCTTCTCTGAAACCGATCACACGAAAGACGACGAAAAGACGGCATTAAAAGCCGTCTTTCCGATAACAACTGAAATGCCTATGATCATGTTCTGCTTCATGGCGGCTCTTTATATTCAGCCAAAAATTACTGTGCTTTTATGAGTGGTGGCGGGTAGCCAGCTTGATGGGTCTCATACCTGCCAGGAATATGAAACTGTAAGCCCAAAATAGCCAAGCGATAAGAACGTGGATGCTCTCCACTGGAATTAGCGGGAAAACGAAAGGGTGGAAGAGTAGCGACAGAATGTCTAACAACATGCCTGGTAAAGCAATGTAGATTGAAAGGCGCGCGCGATCTGAATACGGAATACCAAGGGAAGAAAACAATGGAGCGATACATCCGTAAATCAAGGGGATTGCAATAATAAAACTGACAGCGGTTCGAATGGGATGCCTGACATCAATCAGCCAATCTCCCCAGAAATGAAAGATAACCGTAGCTGCAAGCCATAGGACGAATCCCCATGCCAGAAAGAAAACATGACGCTCTATGTTTGTTCTGGTGTTGTTCATTTCCTCACCTCATTGGACATGAAGTCAAAAAACCTCTGCAAAGCGGTAAAAACATCCTCCTTCGGAAACTCTTCGTCCAACAAAGCCTGCACGGCCAGCCCGTCTATTATAGCATTCATTATAATTCCCCACTGATCCATGGATATGTTCCTTATGGGTGATTCCCCCCACCGGGCCGTAAGAATATCAGTCAGATGTTTGTTTTCTTCCTGAATCATGGAACCCATCCGATTGCGGTTCTCTTTGATCTGAAAGCTTGCGGCTAGGGAGGAAAAAAACAATCGATAATAAACAGAATGATAATCGCATCTTTCCTTGGCTTCTTGTATGGCTTCTTCAACAGATCGATTGTTTTGCTCCACTGAAACCCATGAAGCATTACATAGGCTCTCAACGAGTTCAATTATTAATTGCTCTTTGGTTCGAAAATGGTAATAGACTGTTCCCTGGCTGACATTTGCTTGATCGGCCACTGCTTTCAAAGTTAATTTATCCATACCTTTTTCTGCAACACACTTTTGGGCAGCTTCGAGCAGTTCTTGTTTGCTGATGACATTCGGTTTCGCCATGACCGTTTCACCTACCTTATATGTGAGTTATTCAAACAACTAACTCAAATATATAAAAAATAAACTCGATTTGTCAAATGGAGGAATTAGAATGCTCTCTGCCTATTCTTGTTAACAGAATTATTTACATGTGTCCAAATGCGGTAAATTAAGCTATCGTGACATTAGATGGATGATTTGCAGCTGCAAACTGAGGAGTCATTTAATAGCATTAAAGCCATCATGCATGGAAGCCGACTTAATAACCAGCTAGGCTTGGCATTTGCCCAAAGTGCTGCAGATACGAATTAAAGTTGCCGTCTGAAGATTCACTAACTGCATATAAACAAAACAAAAAATTAGATGTTGCTCAAGTTATATTAAATAAAAATCAATCCGAAAGGCTGCTTCGCCTCACATTAGAATTGATTAAACAAAAACACGGTGAGGTGAACTCAAGATCAACTAGGATTGTGGTAGCTCTTGCGAGTTATTAGCTTCGGATTACCGGTACCTTCGGGAGGTATCAATTTTGTATCATGACGATCCACTCGTATATTGTCTGCATTCTTCATTAATTTGCTGTATAATAACGTTTCGAGTATCACTCACGTGGCAAAAGAACATAGCTTACAGCTACCGTGATGATTCCTGCAACTTGGCTGAGTTTTAATATAAGAAGTCCAACACCGGATGACAAACTTCATCCTTTACACGATCGAGAATAGATAACATTACAATAAACAGTAGTCAAAGGAGCATTATATATGAAGCCATATACTTCTGACCGAATTAAAATCCCGCCGGGATTATGGGAAGGAATACAACAATTAGGAATTTCCGCCCATGCCGTGGCTCGCAAAGCGGAATTGCCGCTCGCCGTCATTACTGAGCCGGAAGTCACCACCGCCCAATATTTCGCGATCTGGCAGGCCTATTCCGATCTCATGGGGGACACTGCCCAAGGCATCATCCAGCTTGCGACCGTCTTTGAAACGGCGAAGTACCCGCCGACCGTCTTAGCGCCTTATCATGCTCGTGACTATCGGGATGCTTTAAACCAAATGGCTCGGTATAAGCAGCTATGTCCACCTGAAGGCTTGCTAATCACCGAGGAGGGCGAACGATGTACCATAGAGCTGGAATGGCTGAACCTAAGCGATCAACCTGGTCCGGCGCTGCTTGTTGGTATTACACTGGCATGTCTTCTAGAGCTTGGACGACGGGGCACAGGTCAACCGCTGACCGCACAATTGGTTGAATTTTCGCAGCCTATGGGTGATGTACAAGCACTTGAAGCTTATTTTGGCTGTCGCGTCCGGACGGGCGCAAACCATAATCGATTAACGCTCTATCGAAGAGATCTGGACCGACCTTTTATCTCGTATAACGAAGAATTGCTGGAGATTTTGACTCCCGCTCTGGATCGTTCGCTTGATGAACTTCAGAACAACCGTTCCATTATAGACCTGGTCAAATGGATCCTGAAACGGAGTCTCACAGGAGGGCGCCCTGATATTCAATCAGTGGCGAAGGAGCTCAATATGAGTGATCGTACGTTACAGCGCAGGCTGACGGATGCAAATGCAAGCTTCAAGCAATTGTTGACACAAGCAAGGCATGAGCAGGCCATCGAGTACTTGGCAGACCCCTCGCTCGATATCAAAGAAGTTGCCTTTTTGATTGGATATGAAGATCAGAACTCGTTCTACCGAGCATTCCGTCTTTGGGAAGGAGATACTCCATCCCATTGGCGCACTGAACATTTTAATAGTCTTTCGCTATCCGAACACCGACAGGAAATGTTGACCATAGGTTCATAGCGTTTGGACATCATAACACAGGTTTCTTTTTCAATTATAATTGGCGTGTTATACAAGTACTTTGGCGCGATATGCTAGTTACCCTGCTATCCATACAAGGTAATATGAACACTATCCAGAGCACAAAGGAGATATGTTTATATTATGGATATGGGATTAAACAATAAAACAGCGTTGGTTACAGGATCTACGAAAGGGATAGGCAAGGCTATTGCCATTGAACTTGCCAGAGAAGGTGTCCATGTTCTTATCAACGGACGAAATGATGAAGAGGTACGACGAACCGTTGATGAAATCAAGTCGGATTTCCCGAATACAAGTCCTCAGAATGCTACCGCCGATTTGGTGGATATCGGGCAAAGAGAGGCTATATTTGACAAATACCCTCACGTGGATATTCTGATTAACAATATGGGGATATACGAAATCATGCAGTACGAGGATGTTAACGATGAAGTTTGGGATACCTACTTCCGCACGAATGTGCTGGCTGCCAACGGATTAACCCAATTTTATTTGCCCGGCATGCTAAAGAACGATTTTGGACGTATTATCTTCATGGCGAGTGAAGAAGCCGTGATGCCTTCTGGACAAATGCCGCAGTATGCCATGACAAAATCCATGTTATTATCCTTGGCAAAAAGCTTGTCCAAATTAACGAAAGGTACAGAAGTAACAGTCAATACGATTTTGCCCGGCCCGACTCTCTCCGAGAACGTGCAGGATATTATCGAGGGAATATACGCCAATGAAGATATGACCTTTGCGGAAAAAGAGAAAGCTTTTATGAGTACAAACCTGCCTCAATCGGAAATTCAACGATTTATTAGGCCGATCGAAATCGGTAGACTTGCTGCATTCCTGTGCAGTCCTTATGCATCCGCGTTTAAAGGTTCACCAATCCGTATGGATGGGGGAATGGTGCCTACGATTTTCTAACTTTTATACATCGGCTATATATTAAAAGCTTGGGATCTAAAAGAGATCTCCAAGCTTTTTTAGTATTCATACACAGCGTCCCTGATCCGAAGCTGGTTATTACTCACCTATTAATTCCAGCCTGGTCAGTCTTTTCTGATATACAATTCGAGACAATCCAACGCTGATCTCATATAGAAGGAACAGTGGCACAATGACGAGGATGTCCGACACGATATCCGGCGGTGTAATGGTTACGGCTGCAATCGTCAGCAGCAAATAGGCGATTTTCCGCATTTTTGCTAAGCGGAGCGGATTCAGGATGCCAATCGAGGTCAAGAACATGATTACGACGGGCATTTCGAACAACACACCAAACGGTACGGTCATATGCACCATGAAACGGAAGTATCTCTCGGCGGTATATGCTGTAATGAAATGGTGCGACAGCGAATCCAGGAAGGACAGGACCATGGGGTATATGACAAAGTAGCCAAAGGCCAAACCCAGTAGAAAAAGGGCTCCGATCGCAGGGATGTAAGCCAGGGATGCACGCCGCTCAACAGTACTCAACCCGGGTACGACGAACCGCCATACCTGAAAGCCGGCAACAGGCATCGTCACCGCAAGAGCTATAACGCCTGCAATCATGAAGTATACCCAAATCACGTCTGTTGGTCCCAGTACCTGAAGCTGACCCTCCACGTCGCGAGTCAGCATTTCATACAGCGGTTCAACATATAGAAAAGCGGCACAAAGGGCTACCAAAAAGGTGCCCAATGTGATGAGAATCCGCTTGCGGAGCTCTGTTAAGTGCTCAATTATATGCTGCTCCTGTTCTTGTCCCTGCTCGTGCTGGATCATTTCAATTTGTCTCCATCCTGGATATCTTCGCTCGAAACCAGTTCACGCGTGGAGTTTTTGAACTCGCTCAGTGTTCGACCGAAGGCACGGCCCAGTTCAGGCAGCTTCGAAGGACCGAAAATAATCAAGGCGATCAACAGAATGAGGATCAGCCCTGTCACTCCGATGTTTCCCAGAGGCATATGATCAACTCCTTTATTTATTTTTTATCCGATGCCATATGCAGCAGCTCAGTAATATCTCTGGCGATCGACTCGTCGCGCGGCGCATCATGCAGCTTCGAGGCGATTCGGTCGATCAGCGCAGGAGCTTGAGGATTCGTTACCGTTAGAATTTGCACTTCTTCATTAAACATGTTCTTCACTTGCTCTTTGGCTTGCGACATATTATCATTGTCGACTGCCTTTGCCCCGCTTACTCCTTCATCCGGCTCGCCTTTGCCCGACATTCCTTCCGTCTGACTTAACACCTTTTGCTGCATGTTGTCATAGTGGTTAGAAGAAACTCGTGATTCTGCACGTGCCAGAATAATCGTGTCATTGAGGACAAAAGCTTTCACTCCATCAATGCCTAGACCTGCAAGTCTTGACTGGACATGGGAAGATACGCCGCCTTCATGCAGGCTGGATGAGCCGATCATGCTGTACACGGACATGCCCATACCGCTTGTGGTATTGCCCTGGACATTGGTTGTTTCTGTTTTCGGTCCATGATAGCTAGGGATCACGTCGGTGCTGTGCAAGTGAACGGCATCGGCATTATGCTGCTCCATGGATTGCGCGTTTTGTTGATTGTCGTCGGTTTGATTTAAGCAGCCTGTTAAAGAAAGAAGCAGTACCGAGCCCATAATCGGGCCTTTCCACCTGCTCCACAATTGATTCATGAGCATTCGCCTCCATATCGGTTAGTAATTTTATCATGCCCGGATGGAGAATAATGTATGAATGAAATTTTGATGGGGACAATACCCATTATTCAAAAATGAAGAAGAGTAGGGGTGCTGAGAGTTTGAGCGAACAAGACGAACAACAAACCAAACCATCGAAGCCTGACGGCTCACAGACGATGACACGGCGGAAGTTTCTGAGAAACTCCGGTTATGCCGTGGGAGGTGTCGTGCTGGGCGGTGTACTCGGATATCTTTTGCCGAAGCGTGAAACCCCGCCTGCAGCACCGGCGCCTGAACAGAACGATAACAACTACAACCAAGCATTAATGTTCTTTAACCAGGAGCAATACAGGATCACGGAAGCAGCCGTTGAGCGTATTTTCCCTGCGGATGAGAACGGTCCGGGCGCTAAAGAGCTCGGCGCAGCATTCTTCATCGACCACCAGCTGGCCGGTGATTGGGGGTTCAATGCAAGAGATTATATGCAGCCCCCATTCTATGTTGGAGAGAAAACGCAGGGTTATCAGGGCCGATTAAGACGACGGGAGATATTCTACATTGGTCTGCGCGAGATTCAGAACTACAGCCAAAAGAAGTATCAGAAAGATTTCCCTAGCCTGTCACCAGAGGAACAGGATGCCGTGTTAACTGCCTTCCAGAACGATGAGGTCAAATTGACAACGATCTCGGCCAGCGGGTTCTTTAACCTGCTCCGCAGCAGCACATTGGAAGGGGTCTACAGTGATCCGTTGTATGGCGGAAACAAAAACATGCAGGGCTGGACGATGCGTCAATATCCGGGTAACCAAATGGCGTACACGAATATTATCGAGAAGAATTTCACCGTCATCCCGCCGAAGAGTTTAAAGGATCACCTATAACAGCTCATCTATAGCGAAAGGAGTACGCATATGGCCAAAAAATTACCGAAAACGGATGTTGTCATTATCGGCGTCGGCTGGGCTGGCGGGATCATCGCCTCGGAATTGACCAAGAAGGGTTTATCCGTCGTCGGTTTGGAAAGAGGTAAAGAGAGGGTAACAGAAGACTACTATATGGCTCACGATGAGCTCCGTTACGCGCTTCGCTACGATTTAATGCAGGACCTTTCCAAAGAAACGATTACATTTCGGAGCACCGAAAAAATACGCGCACTGCCGATGAGGCAGTATGGATCGTTTCTGTTAGGGGAGGGACTTGGGGGAGCCGGCGTGCACTGGAACGGGCAAACGTTTCGTTTCCTTCCCTACGACTTTAAAATCCGGAGCATGACGGAAGAACGATATGGGAAAGATAAAATACCGCCGGAAATGACGATCCAGGACTGGGGTATTACCTACGATCAGCTCGAGCCGTTTTTTGATAAGTTCGAGAAGACGACCGGCATCTCCGGCGAGGAAAATCCCTTGGCAGGAAAACGTTCGAATCCTTACCCAACACCGCCTATGCTGCATACGCCATCCATGAAGATGTTTGCGGATGCTGCGAAAAACCTGAAACTCAATCCGTATACGGTTCCTTCAGCCAATCTGTCGGAAAACTATACGAACCCGGATGGCATTTCTCGAGCGGCTTGCCAGTATTGTGGATACTGCGAGCGGTTTGGCTGCGAATACGGAGCGAAAGCGGATCCTGTCGTTACCGTGATACCTGTTGCGAAAAAAACCGGAAAGTTCGAAATCCGCACCCATTCCTATGTTCGTAGAATTCTGCATAAGGGTGGTAAGGCAACGGGCGTCATGTACACGGACCTAACGACCGGGGAGGAAATCGAACAGCCGGCCGATATCGTCGTCTCGACGGGATATGTATTTAACAATACCCGTTTGATGCTTCTCTCGAAAATCGGCAAACCATACGACTCGTCCAGCGGGACGGGCGTGATTGGCAAAAACTATGCCTATCAGGTAATCAAGGGGAATGCCGCCGGATTTTTTGAGGACAAATTCAATCTGTTTGCAGGTGCAGGAAGCCTAGGGATGAGCGTGGACGATTTTAACGGCGACAATTTCGATCACTCGGACCTGAAGTTCATTCATGGGGGGAATATTGCCCATACGGTAACCGGACAAAGGCCTATTCAAAACAACCCTGTTCCGGAGGAATCACCGCGTTGGGGCAAAGAATTTAAGGCGAATTCCTTGAAGTATGCCAACAGTGTACTGACCGTAGGGTCTCAAGGTTCTTCGATGCCTTATCGGCATCATTACCTGGATTTGGATCCCACCTATAAGGACGCATTCGGAGACCCGTTGATTCGAATCACGTTTGATTTCGAAGAGCAGGATCGCCAGTTGGCCAGGTATCTTTCCGATCGCTGCGCGGAGATTGTGCAGGAGATGGGGGGCCAGAATATTATGAAATTAAAGGAACTGGGACCTTACGAAATTACGACATACCAATCGACTCATAATACCGGCGGGGTGATTATGGGAGAGAACCCTGGCAATTCGGCCGTCAACAACTACATGCAAATGTGGGATATGGAAAACTTGTTTGTGGTAGGCGCATCCGCTTTCCCGCATAATAGCGGCTATAATCCGACCGGCACGGTCGGGGCTCTTGCTTATCGCACAGTGGATGGAATTATGGAATACAGCAAAAAGGGCGGGCTGTTAGTATAGCTTGCATTTTACAAAAGGAGGCAGTTTCAACCATGTTCAGAAAAGGATTACTGTTAGTATTGCTATTGACTTTTGCTCTTGCTGTGCTGGCATGTGGTGGTAATGATGCAGCAGATCCGGCTCCGGCTCCTGCAGAAAACGGCGGACAAGCACCAGAGGAAGGAGCAACCGGCGGGGATGCCAACAACGATGCAGCTATGACGCTGTACAATGCCAACTGCATGGCTTGCCATGCTACCGACTTAGGCGGGGGCGGAAATTTCCCCAGCCTTCAAAATGTAGGCTCCAAGCACGACGCTAGCGAAATTGCAGGTATTATTTCAAATGGGCGCAATGGAATGCCGGCATTCCAAGGCAGGCTGACGGAAGACGAAATTAATGTGCTGTCCCAATGGTTGGCTGCCAAAAAATAAGGTGAACCGGATATGAAATTAAGAGGACCCTCATGCTACAATGCAGATATAAATCGCGTTGTGGTCATGGGGGTTTTCTCTCATGGTTACAGCGTAATAATGGAACACTTTTGGAGGTGGATTGTGAATTCATGACAGAGACGTTCGTATCCTCCTATAGCACATGCTCGATAAAGTGCCGGACGGTGGTGTGCTTTTTTGCCGGTGTCCTGACCTATCGAAATAATTTTGAAGATGCTGCAAGCGAGGTTGCCCGAAGATACCCGAATGCCAAAATCTTAATGATCTTTCCTTACGGGATGGCAAACGGCATATCGGTTTCCTCGTTAGTCCGTCTACTGGCCCGGCAGCTTACGCAAGTCGGCTATGATTTGGTTCGAGAGCAGTCTCAGCGGGTTATGGAAGCAGGACAAATCATCCATGAGCATGCAGCTGGTGCGGAGCAGCTGATCCTGATCGGGCACAGTGCCGGAGGCGTGATCGCTTATAAGGCAGGGCTTTATTTGGAGGAGAAGTTTAATTATCGGGGAATCCAAGTGTTTGCTGTAGGTTGTCCAAGGTTTTATTTGAAGGATATTCCTTACAATGACCGGTTTACATATATCACGGGTCAGAATCCGGACAAGATCACTAGAATTGGCAGTTGGCGCAAGCCGGGTTCCAGGGTTTACCGAGGACGGCCGGGGCGTGAGATTCAACTGGATTTTAATCCGGATCATCAAGGATGGCGGTTTCATGCCTCTTATTTTCTGAAATCGGCTTGGACGGATTCTAACGAAGCATTCCATACCAATTCAGTCGATCTTATATCCAAAATCCATGAATTGCACCCTGAAAAATGAATGTTACGTAATAAATATTATGTAAACTATAAGTGTAGCATCCACTGGCAGATAGAGTTAGTCCATGGGTGTATTTCAAGCTGGCCGGGTCGAAAGCACTCGTGGATTATCGAATTTCTTAAGTTGTTTCCTTAGCGGAAAAGGTTATACTTATCAATAGGTTAATTTGAAAGTCATCAGGGGGATATGTTAATGGCAAAACAAGATGAAGTTTCATTACAGAAGAAATTGAGGCCAAGGCATATCAGCTTTATGGCGATGGGCGGTGTAATCGGCACCGGAATATTTAAAGGGAGTTCCGAGACGATCAGTCTCGCCGGTCCGGGCGTTATATTTTCTTATATCTTTGCAGGATTGCTGCTTCTGGTGGTTATGGGAGCAATGACGGAGATGGCTACGGTGTATCCGGGCCGGAACATGAAAGATTTTGTACGGGAAGCCTTTGGGAAACGGGTTTCTTTTGTCATGGGCTGGATGTATTGTTTCATGTGGCTCTCGGTATGCGTAATCGAAGTAATCGCGGCAGGCAGCTTTCTGCAATACTGGTTTCCGGAGGTTCCGCTGTGGCTGCTCAGCCTAGCAAGCGCTGCGCTCATTATTTTAATTAATATGATGAGTGTTGGAAGCTTTGGCGAAGTGGAATTTTGGCTTGCCGGGATCAAAATCGCCATGATTATTAGTTTTATTGTGCTGGGAAGTTTTCTGATGTTTGGCATTATGCCGAGTTCAGACACCCCATACTTTCAAAATTTTACCGCTCACGGCGGTTTCTTACCAAACGGATGGTTCGCCATATTCTCGGCTCTGCTTGTCGTTACCTTTTCGTATGGCGGCTCGGAGCTGATCGGTCTCACATTAACCGAGACTGAGAATGCGGAGAAAATCCTGCCGAAAGTCGTGCGCAATTTTATTTTGCGGGTGATTTTGTTTTTTACGCTGCCGATTCTGATCATATGCGGGTTGATTCCGTGGAATCAGCTCGGGGGAGAGGCAAGTCCCTTCGTTCAAGTGTTGTCCGCTACGGGATTGCAGGGAACAGCCCACATTATGAATTTTATTCTGGTAACGGCTGTGCTGTCGGCAGCCAACTCCGGTATCTATGGTGCGACGCGCATGATCTATTCCATGGCAGCTGCCGGGGAGGCGCCAAGGAGCCTGGCCAAGACCACGAGCAAAGGCATTCCGCTTAATACGCTGAAACTCTGCGCGATCATACTATTAGCGGGTTCCTTGCTTGGATTGATTGCGCAAGACCAGCTGTTTCGGGTTCTGATGGCGGTGCCGGGGTTTGTCGTTGTGCTTGTGTGGATTTGCATTTGCTTCTCGCAGCTGAAGCTGCGCAAAGCTTATCCGATGCAGCCCAGCTTCAAGGTATGGGGGTTCCCTTATATAACCGGGGTAACTGCGCTCTGCCTGTCGGTGATCGCTATTCTGTTTCTGATAGACGGCCAGAACCGGGTCAGCATCAGCGTATGTCTGTCCGTCTTGCTGCTATTGGTTGTCTGGTCCATCATGAAATTCAAAAAAGGGAATAGAAGCGGATAACGGAGGGATGTCGTGCTTCAACTTCACGGTAATCGGACAAACAGAAGAGGTGTCATGATCCGGTTGAAAGCCGCATTGCTGCAATCAAGAAAATGGAATATACAAATCCACAACAAAGCGATTGAAGATTGAGGAATAATAGCGAAACGAAAAAAAACTCGTATCCTTTCACGGATACGGGTTTTTTAATCATGGAGGGATTTCGAAGTCCGTTACCATTCATAATCAATTACGTCATGAAGGTAATAGCGAGATCATTGCAGATCTCGAAGAAGGGAGTAGATTGAACGTTAATGGTTAATATCGCATTTGTTCATAATGAAGGAGATTTGATTCTCCAATCGGTTGAGTTGTTCCTGCGTTTCTTGGTCTTCTGCACCCTGTTCCCGCAGAGCGGCAAGCTCTTGCTTGAGCTGATGAAGATCGTCGCTGGCATTCGCACAGTTATAGTCGCTTTCCAAATTGTCGAGCATCATGGTTCCTCCTTGGTATGTTGTTCTTCACTAGTATGGAGGATACTTCCAAAGTTATTCATGGCCTTCCGTTAAACGAGCCTTTTTCGAATCGCGCCCGAAATCAAGTCGATCAAGGTAATCATGACGATAATCCCAAGCAGAATAATGCCGACGCGGTCCCAATTTCGTGAGCTCAGCGCGAAAATAAGCGGTGTCCCGATACCGCCTGCGCCGATCACGCCCAGGATGGTGGCGGAGCGCAGATTGATTTCGAAACGGTAGAGGATATACGACAGAAAACCGGGCAGCACCTGTGGCAAAACGGCGAACCGGACGATTTGCAACCGTGTCGCGCCAGCAGCGATCAATGCTTCGGTTGGACCCGTATCGATCTGTTCCACCTCTTCGGAGAACAGTTTACCGAGCATGCCTACTGAATGCAGTCCGAGTGCCAGCACACCTGCAAATGAGCCGGGGCCCACTGCCTTGATGAACAACAGTGCCATTACGATTTCAGGAAAGACGCGGACCAGACTGAGCAGCACTTTGCCTGATCCGGAGGCGAATATGGACGCGGTCATGTTGGCCGCGGCCCAAAAAGCGAACGGGATACAGATGACTGCCGAGATGATCGTCCCCAGAATGGATATAGCCAGCGTATCCAGCAAGCCTCGCAGCAAATCCTCTCCACCTGGTAAATAGACAAAATCCCAATCGGGTGAAAGCAAACCTGAGAAAATAGCCTTTGTCACCTGACCTGCCGTTTCTTTAATGCCTGAGTACGGAATGCCGGAGAAGGCCCAGACATAAACGACGGCCAGCATAACGTAGATAAGCCAGCGGAGCCGGCTTTTTTTCGGTTGGGGAACGATGTCGTTCCATGATTGGCTCATAACAACTTCTCCCGCAATTTCGTGCTGAAATAATCGATCAAGAGGACAACAATCAAGGTGAAGATGATGATCATGCATGTCTTGTCGTACTCAAAAAAACCGAGTGTCACTTCATAATAGTGACCGATCCCGCCAGCCCCAACCAGACCGAGCACGGCGGCGGCACGGACATTGATTTCGAACGTGTACAGCGTATAAGAAGCGAAATGCGCTTGAACTTGCGGGACTGCACCGTACACGATCAACTGCGGCAGATTTGCTCCGGCAGCAGTCATTGCCTCCAGCGGACCAGGATCTATCGCTTCCAGCGCTTCATAGGTGAGTTTAGCTATCAGACCCAGTGAAAAGACCGATAAGGCAAAAGTCCCCGGTAACGGACCGAGTCCTACTATGGCAACAAATAAGGCGGCTAGCAAAAGGTCAGGAATCGCGCGGATCAAGTTTAACAGAAAGCGAACCGGATAGGTGATCCATCGATTCTTGACCATATTATCTGCACAGAGCAGCGCCACCGGAACGGCCAGGACGGCGCCCAGCGTGGTCCCGATCAGTGCCATGCGTATCGTCTCCAGCATGGCCTCCCATATGTTGTCGAGGTAGCTCCATCTCGGCGGGAACATATCGCGCAGGAGGTCGAGCATGTTCGGCAGACCTTCCACAAGCTCCATGAAGGAAGCGTCCGTCTGCAGCGCACTGCCCGAGACGAGAAGCAGCAGGAAAGCCGTAGTCATGTAATGCTTCAGTTTGCCAGGTGGTTTCGGGCGAAGGAGGGGAGATTGATCTGATGGTTTGAACGGCGCCGTTTCCATTTCCATCTTCATACAGCCGTTTCCTCCAATACCTCATTCTTGCCGAATGGCCGTCCGTATATTTCCGTAAACCGCTCATCCGTCGCTTCCGATACAGGTCCGTCAAAGACTACCTCCCCGGCGCGCAATCCGATAATCCGAGTAGCATACTGCCGGGCAAGATCGATCGAATGCAGATTCACGATCGTCGTAATTTCGGATTCCGCGTTAATTCGTTTTAAATCATCCATGACCTGCTTCGTAGTCAAAGGATCGAGGGAAGCAACCGGCTCGTCCGCTAGTATGATCTTGGCTTCCTGCGCAAGCACTCGGGCAATCGCGACTCGCTGCTGCTGTCCGCCAGACAGCTCGTCGGCCCGGGCATACGCTTTCTGGACGATGCCTACCCGATCGAGTGCCTGAAAAGCGAGATCTACATCGGCCTTCGGAAATCGGCCGAGCAGGGTGCGCAGGGTGGAGTGGTACCCGACGCGTCCGGCGAGTACATTGCGGAGTACAGAGGAGCGCTTCACAAGGTTGAAGTTTTGAAAGATCATGCCGATATCTCTTCGGATGCGGCGCAGCTCTTTGCCCTTGGCCGCTGTGATCGATTTACCGTCGATCACGATTTCGCCTTCGGTAATGTCGTGAAGCCGGTTCATCGACCGCAGCAGGGTCGACTTACCGGCGCCGGACAGTCCGACGATCGCCACGAATTCGCCGCGGCCGATCGTCAGATTGATATGGTTCAGTCCTTTGGTTCCATTGGCGTAAGTTTTCGAAACGTTGCGAATTACAATCATGGCACCCAGTCCTTTATCGATTACTCAGTCTTAACCTTGTTGCCATATTCACGGACAATCTCGAAATGACTGTCATCGGATTTGACATAGCCTTCATGCGTGTAAATTTCGGAAATAATCTTGTGGCCTTCTTCGTCCTGGCCGATCTCGATAAATGCGGTTTGCAGCTTCTCAATCCATTCCGGGCTCATATCGGAGCGCACGGTGATCGTATCGTTCGGAATTTTCTCCGTATAAGTCAGTACGCGTGTATCTTCAAATACGGTGGGATAATCGTTCTTGACGACATTGCGGGCATCCTGGAAAATGGCAGCTGCATCGATATCGCCGTTCAACACGGCAAGGACAGCTTGGTCATGGCCTTTTACCGTAATCGGCTCGACGTCCTTCATCGGGTCGATCCCGTTATCCATCAGAACCGCCGCAGGCCACACATAACCGGCAGAGGATGAAACGTTTTGGTAGGCAATTTTTTTGCCCTTCAGGTCGGCTACGGATTGGATGGCAGAATCCTTTTTCACGATCATCATTGCCTTGTAGAAATCCACAAGCTCATCCGTAGGCTCGCCGGTTTCATCCTTAACGCCATAACGTTGGGCCTGCAGAATAACCTCAGCAGCGCCTCTCTCTTTGGCAAGAACATACGCGGTTGGCGGCAGGAAGCCAACGTCCACCTTTTTGGATGCCATCGCTTCTACAATCGTGTTATATTCAGTCGATACGCTGACCGCAACAGGGATCCCGATTTTGTCGGACAGCAGCTTTTCGAGCGGCTTGGCTTTGGCTTCAAGGGTATCGGCATTCTGGGAAGGAACGAATTGGACCGTCAGTTTATCAGGGACATACCCGGTTGATTCTGTGGTCGTGCTGCTGTCTGTATTTGTGCCTTGCGATTTCTCCTGACCGGCGTTCGCCGCGGCTTTGCCACCGCTGTCGGTATTACCGCCGCATCCGCTGATAACAGCCACGGACAATAACAGGGGCATGGTGAACTTCATCCATTTTTTCAAAACAATGACCTCCATTTTTAAGTTAATGACATGTCTTACCTGCTCCACTATACGGAGGGAGTGTTAATGGTCTGTCAATGAAATGATAACTCTTTGTAAAGTTTTGGAATTTTAATATAAAACTGCATTTCAGTTGATAGAATGGCTTAAATATGTTGTGAACAGGAGAGATGGTATGAATCCAACGAATAGAATGACGATTACCGTGCTTGCCACCAGCGACTTACACGGACATCTGTACCCTACGGATTACCGGACGCGGGACGAAAGGGATATGGGACTCGGCAAGCTGGCGTCCCTGATCCGTGAAGAGCGGCTTATCCATCCGGATCTGCTGCTGATCGATAACGGAGATTTGATTCAGGGCTCTCCGCTGGCTTCCTATGCAGTTAAAAGCAGAGCGGATATCCATCCGATGATTGGTGCGCTGAATGAGCTGGGCTGCGATGCAGCCGTTCCGGGTAACCATGAATTCAATTACGGTATGGAGACGCTTGAAAAAGCGGTGCAGGATTCCCGGTTTCCTTGGTTGTCAGCCGGAATCCGGTTGCAGGATAGCAAGGAGCCCGCCTTTGGAAAGCCTTATTTAATCAAGCACATCGGTGGCATCCGGGTGGCGGTTATGGGTGTGACGACACACTACATTCCAAGCTGGGAGAATCCGTCCCACATTCAGGGTCTCGAATTCCAAGACGCATTGGAAACCGTGAAGGAATGGGTGCCGCGCATTCGTCTAGAGGAGCAACCTGATGTGATGATCGTGGCGTACCACGGCGGATTTGAGTGCGATTTGGAAACCGGGGAGCCGGCGGAGAGCATCACCGGGGAGAACCAGGCTTATGCCATGTGTGTCGAGGCGAAGGGCATCGATGTGCTCATTACCGGGCATCAGCATCGATTGCTGGCCACGCAGGTGCACGGAGTGACGGTTGTCCAACCCGGCTTCAATGGACAGGCCATCGGCAAGATCCGTGTGGATTTGGTTAAGGAACAGGAACGATGGAAGGTTGTAGAAAAACGGGCCGAGTTGCTGCGACCGGACACAGGGACGACGATTGACACAGTCGTGTTAGCTTCCAGCCGGCAAATGGAGGAACGGACCCAGGCATGGCTCGACGAGCCGATCGGACGAGTCGAGGGGGACATGGGCATATACGATCCTACAGCCTGTCGGCTGGCGGAGCATCCGTTTATCGAGTTTATCCATCGCGTGCAGATGGAATATGCGGGAGTCAACGTTTCATGCGCGTCATTACTCAGTGAAGATTCCAAGGGGTTCGGAGAGGTTATTACAAGACGGGATATCCTTACGAATTTCTTATATCCGAATACGTTGGTCGTTCTTCGTCTGACCGGACGCGACATCCGGGACGCGCTGGAACAGACAGCTTGTTATTTTACGGTCGGCCCGGGTGGGATTCCTGCCGTGAACCCGGCATATGTGAAGCCGAAACCGCAGCACTATAATTACGACATGTGGGAAGGCATTGAATATACATTAAACATTGCATGCGCGCCGGGATCAAGGGTCATCAGTTTAAAATATAACGGTGCAGACTTGCTTGACGAGATGGAGCTGGATGTGGTCCTGAACAGCTACCGGGCCAGAGGAGGAGGGGATTACATAATGTTCCAAGGGAAGAGAGTGATACGGGAGATACTGATCGACACCGCTGAGTTAGTGGAACAGTATATCTCGGAGCGCGGAAGCATCCCAGCAGCTTGTAATGACAATTGGAAAATTGTCATAGAGAGGCAATAGCTTGGTGGTGATTGTTAACTTAAGAAGAGGCTATAAATCGATCAACTTGTGTCGCGGAACAGTCCTTACCATGGCGGCTTGCGTACGAATTTATTTAGCCCTCTTGACTTTATACCTAACTAGAGAGTTTATACTCTAACCAACTAATCAAGATAGAGGGTGAAAGCATTGTTTAAAATCAGCGAGTTTTCCAGGCTGAGCCGAATTCCGTTACAAACGCTTCGCTATTATGATCAGCTCGGAATCCTGAAGCCGGCCATGACCGATGAATCGACGGGATATCGGTATTATTACGCCGAACAACTACTGGAGATCAACCGTATCGTCATATTTAAGGAATTGGGGTTTACATTACAGCAGATCGCAAAGCTCCTTCATGAAGATATATCAACAGAACAGATTCGCGGTATGCTGAGGCTCAAGGAGAGTGAAATTGAACGGCATCTTGATATGGAGCGCTCTAGGCTTGTCCGGGTAAAAGAAAGGATGCAGCTCTTGGAACGTGAAGGAAAAGTAAATAAAAAACAAGAGGTTGTCTTGAAGCGCGCTGAAGCCATGCACATGATCACGTATGCTTCCCATGGCACCGTTGAGGATATCCCAAGCCTTTTCGAAATGTTCGATGGGCTGCATGCTGGCCGATCCAAGTCTCTATTATACGGTCCGCAGACGTTGTTGTGGAACGTATCCGGCAGCAAGGAGCATGTGTTTGAGTTCGAAGCTGGTTATGCCGTGAAATCGAACACCATGAAGCTGCCGGAGCATCTCCAATATCGACTTCTGCCTTCTGAGACCATGGCCACACTGTTATTCCGCTCGGATTCGGTGTACTCCGAATCGGCTTGCCTGGATCTTGCCGAATGGATTGAGCAGCATGGTTATCTTGTTCGAAGCGACCAGCCCGGAAGAGAAACCTATGTGCCCTTATCAGGTGAGCCGGGGGTTTGTCTCATCGAAATTCAATTACCAATTGAATGCGAAGAGGAACGCGCATGAGTAATAAATGGATCGTTTATTTGCTTGCCCTAGCCGTGTTTCTCATTGGGACGATCGAGTACATCATAAGCGGAATTCTTCCCATCGTAGCGGAAGATCTTGGCATTACGACGTCCACCGCTGGATCATTCGTTACGACATTCGCTCTTTCCGCAGCGATAGGCGCACCCGTAGTGATCGCCGCAACCATCCGGGTGAACCGTAAAAAAATGCTGCTTGTCATGCTCGGCATATTTATTTTCAGCAGCTGTCTCGTCTATGTCAGTGACACACTTGAAATGATGCTCCTGACTCGAATAATCCAGGGACTCAGCGGTGGAACTGCCACGGTCATTGCCATGGCCGTAGCCACGCGTATGGTTGAAGAACGGAATCGGGGCCGCGCGATCGGCACCATATTGATGGGACTTAGCAGCTCCCTGGTGCTCGGCGTGCCGATCGGTACGTTCTTGAGCGAAACCATGGGGTGGAGAACCTTATTCATCATCGCTGGCTTGCTGATGGTGATCCCGTTCTTGGCAGTCGTTTCCAAGGTTCCGTCCATTACGGAGCAAAAAGCCATTACTCTTAGAATGCAGCTGTCGATATTAAAAGATAAAAAAATGGTGCTGGCTGTAGTCATTACGCTGTTCTATATCGGAGGATACTCATCGCTATTTACGTTTATATCCCCCTATCTTCAGCGGAATAGTGATTTATCCGCAACAGCGCTTTCCGGTATTCTATTGATATCGGGGATATGCAGCTTTGCTGGCTCCAAATTCGGAGGGGGGATGGCGGATACGAAGGGGTCCAGATTCACGATCTACGCCGGACTGTCCATCCAAGCGGGAACGTTGCTGCTGTTGTCTTGGCTCAGCGGCTCGATCTACGCTGTTGTTCCATTAATCATGTTATGGATGGCCGCCACATGGGCGACATCTCCAGCACAGCAGCTATATTTAGTTACCCTGGTTCCGCAATCGCCGGATATTGCCTTAAGCGTCAACACTTCGTTTATCCAATTTGGCTTCGCCCTCGGCTCAGGAATCGGCGGATTGGTGATCAGCAGTTCCTCCATTGACAATCTGGGTTGGTCCGGGTTTGTCATGGTTATGCTGGCGCTCTTGCTAGCAGTTCGATTGTTCGCTAATGGGAAAAATAACTATGACAACCCTTGTCACTATTAGCAGATATGATGCGTTTAAGGATGATTATCTTACATCCTATCCATCAAATATTGAACTAAATTTCTTAGGAAGGGATGAACCAATCATGTATACAACCGTTTCAGATTTTATTACAGAATGGGAGAAAGAAGCGGAATTAACGCAAAAGGTGTTAGACAGTTTGACGGATGAATCATTACGGCAGCAGGTATATCCTGAAGGCAGGACGCTGGGGAGAATTGCTTGGCATTTCGTAACGAACACCCCTGAATATTTGACTGAATTCGGGCTTGTTCTCGATCAGGTGGAAGCTTCTGATAATGTACCCTCCGCGAAACAAATCGCCGAGACCTTTAGAAAAATAAGGTCAGAAGTAGCGTCGGCTCTTGAAGCACAATGGACGGATGAAACTTTAAAACAAATTCAAAATGCCTTTGGACGTCAGGAATCAAATGCTGCCATCTTTATGGGATTGATTAAGCACATTGCTCATCATAGAGGGCAGGTCACCGTTCTTATGCGTCAGGCGGGATTGAATATCCCTGCGGTATATGGTCCTTCAAAGGAAGGTTGGATACAAATGGGAGTCGCAAACCCGCCGCTTTGAACATGAATGAACTCGTATAACAAGAACATACACGCAATAAAGTCGCGAACATTCGCGGCTTTTTTGGTTTACCGATGTAATTACATGAACAATTTCATCCCTGTATTTCAGTTTTTATAGTAAAATGGAATTTGCGGGTTTTACCATAGATGAGTGTCGTGACTTTATGGAAGAGGAGTTATTGAGGCAAGTGAAAAAGTTATATTCAACATGGTTCGGAAGTTATTGGAGCCCTTATCTGGTTATGGCTCTGGCCGGTATTCTCAGCGCGGTTTACTTTGGAATCACCCATACGGTATGGGCGGTAACCGGTGAGTTTACCCGTCTCGGGGGACATATTCTGGAATTCATCGGGGTGGATGTGTCGGATTGGGCGTATTTCGACCTCGTACATATGAATGGAACGACTTGGACGCGGACCGACGGCTGGATCGTATGGGGCATGTTTATCGGAGCCCTCATTACGATTCTGCTGAGCAGCAATTTCAAGATCCGAATGCCGAGACAGAAACGGCGGTACGTTCAGGGATTTGCCGGAGGAATCATCGCGGGCTTCGGAGCCCGGCTGGCTCTGGGCTGCAATCTCGCAGCCTTTTTTACCGGCGTCCCACAATTCTCCCTTCATTCCTGGATCTTTATCGTTGCAACCGGCGCGGGCACATTCTTAGGTGCTCGGCTGGTTAACACCAGATGGTGGAAAGGGAAGCCCGTCCTGAAAAAGGGCGGTACCGCGTCTTCCGTTAAAACGGGTAAGAACAGGCAACCCCTGTTGGGGGGCCTGCTAGGTCTTGCGTACATCGCGCTGATCGTATACTTCTACGCAACTGGTCGCACTATGCTGGGGACAGCCGCCCTTTTCGGAGCAGCATTCGGTATTCTGATCGAACGGGGGCAGATCTGCTTTACTTCCGCTTTCCGCGATCTGTGGATCAGCGGCCGGGCTACGATGACAAAAGCGATTGCCGTCGGTATGGCGGTCAGCTCAGTCGCTACACTAATCGTTATTCTTGTATACGGTCTGGACCCGATTACAAAAATTGCCGCCCCAAGCACCTTTATCGGCGGATTGCTCTTCGGCCTGGGCATTGTTATGGCCGGCGGTTGCGAGACCGGCATGATGTACCGGCTGATGGAGGGACAAGTTGTCTTTTTACCCGTGTTTATCGGCAATATAATAGGTGCAACCGCTTTGGCATATGCATGGGATCATATGGGGGTATTTAACCTTCTTGTGAAGAGCGGCTCGCCTATCAACCTGATCACCGTCATGGGTCCGGCGGCTGCATTGTTGATTACGCTGCTTGTACTCGGGGGCGGATTCGCTGTCGCCGCATACTGGCAAAAAAACTACCGCTTCGGCGTTGGATTCAAGAAAGGGGATGCAACCCATGTCCGTTGATTTCACACTGGATCTCCGGGGGGAATCTTGTCCTTACCCGGTCATTTACACCCTCGAAACACTCCGTGATATGAAAAAAGGGCAAACGCTTCAGGTTATTTCGGACTGTCCATCCGCTTTTCGGAACGTGCCGGAGGAAGTCGTTAAACACGGCTATACTATGGCACAGGAGCCGGTCAAAAACGGCCAGGAATTCAGCCTGTTTATCCAGGCGTAATACGATGATCATAATTGCGTAAACAGCCTCCCTACTAGAAGGGAGGCTGTTTCGTATTATCAGGGTAGCCGGAATCTTAAGTCACTACATATGACATTTTCCTTCTTTCTTGTTAAAATAAAAAGATAAGTCTTTTTCAAAACGGAGCGACGGTATTTGCTGGATGTTTTGTATACTGAGGAAGGGAACGTATGTTTATGAAGGAGAACAAAACCAAAGTTAAAGATATGTTGAATACCATGGCGCGAAATGGATGGAGAGTGACGGAACAACGAAGAACATTAGCCCAAATCTTCGCCGATCACGATGGCTATTTATCGCCCAAAGATGTCTACGATCAAATGTCCGTTCATTACCCAAGCATGAGTCTGGATACAGTTTATCGTAATCTTCGTATGTTAAGTGAGATGGGGGTTTTGGAACATTTCTACTTTATGGACGGAGGTTTAAAATTCAAAGAGAACTGCCTGACTCACCACCATCATCATCTGATTTGCGTCAATTGTGAAAAAACGCTTCCCTTTGACTACTGCCCAATGGACCATGGTCTTGAATTACCCGGGGACTACAGAGTCTTGCGACACCGGTTTGAGGTCTATGGGATATGTGAAGTATGCCAGGCACTGGAGAAAGAAGTGACTATGGAATAGAAGACATGATATTCATTAAGCATGGTCCCGTCCTAAGGAACCATGCTTTTAAACTTGTTGTGGTGGGGAGTCATTATTCTTATACTGATTAATCACTTTGCGCAAAGCCTGCCATCCCATTAGCGCACAGTTATGCCGAGCTCTAAACGAATGAACCCCTACTAACGAAAGTGACTAAGAGGTCTGTTGTTTAAATCGATTATTTCTTAGGTGGCTACGCAGCCTGCAAACTGTTCATGGAACCAGTTCGCGTCAAGATTACGACCGATCACAACAAATTCGCTGGTTGGCACTTCATCTGGTCTCCAGTCCCTGTCAGGATATGAACTGAACAGCATATGAATGCCCTGAAAAACGACTCGTTTCTTAACTCCCTTAATGTTGAAAACGCCTTTATATCGGAATGTGTCTACGCCGTGGTCTACCAACCATTCATTGAGAAAACGTTCGACTTTCTTGAAATCAAGAGGTCGAGTTTCCCGAAAGAAAATAGAGGTTACTTCATCGTCATGTTCATGATCATGCTCTTCTTCCAGAAATCCAGGTTCGATCTCCAGCTTCTTCTCTAAATCAAAAGCACCTATTCCGAGAATTTGGTTAATGTCAATTTTGGACTGCTGGGTATGATATAGCTTGGCTGCCGAGTTCATTGTACGAAGGCGACGTTCCAGCTTCTGTAGTTCATCTTCAGAAACAAGATCCGTTTTGTTCAGCAAAAGCACGTCTGCAAAGGCGACCTGTTCCTGAGCTTCATGTCCGTCGTCCAAATGCTGCTCAACATGCTTTGCATCCACAACCGTTACAATGGCATCCAACTTGTAAAAATCGGCTATTTCTGGGTCGACAAAGAAAGTCTGAGCAACCGGGCCAGGATCTGCCAAACCTGTCGTCTCGATGAGCACCCGTTCAAAATCTGCTTTGCGATCACCATTTCCCAGCTTCGCATGCCTAAGCTGATTAAGAATACGGATGAGGTCGCCTCGTACCGTACAGCAGATACAGCCATTGTTCATTTCAAAGATTTCTTCATCCGCTCCTACAACAAGTTGGTTGTCGATACCTACTTCGCCGAACTCATTGACAATGACTGCTATTTTTTCGCCATGCTCCGCTGTTAACACATGATTTAGTAAGGTCGTTTTACCGGCTCCGAGAAAACCTGTCAGTACCGTGACGGGAATCCGTGGGTCGGTCTGTTGAATTGACATAAATATCACTCCTCGAGACAGATGTCTTAATTGTAAAAATTACAATTAAGACAAGTATAGAACTCCGTTTTTCTTTTGTCAAACAGCACTTTGAAAACTTCTTCAGATTCACAACAAGATCGAATTAAAGATTGAAACATACTTTATACCTGTGTATAATCGTAATAATTACAATTAAAATGGGAGGGGGAGCTGTTCAACCTCCTCTGTAATATGTATCGATAGACAAGGAGATGTTCTATGACGACTTGGAATTTAAATGAGACTCGCTGTCATTTACTTATATGTAATGGCGGTAGTTGCATGAAGCTGAATGCCGAAGAAGTGACGGAAGCAATCCGGGATGAAATTACTACGCTTGGAGCTGACAATTTCATTCATACTACACGTACTCGATGTAATGGCCGATGTGCGGACGCTTGTGTCGTAATTGCTTACCCAGAAGGGACATGGTATAAATCTATAACCCCTGACCTTGGCAGAGAGCTAGTGCGAAGACATCTTTCGGGAGATTGTTTGGAAGAGCTCATGGTATATTCGTTTGACAGCAAATTCATAGCGTCTGGTCTTTCCGTTAAAGGTAAAGATAAAGCTCCAGCAGCTGGTAGCTAAAAATATAATGACTTTAAGAAGTTGAGTATGGGTGAAAAAGGTTCCTGTTGTTGTTTTGTCTGGTTTTCTGGGGAGCGGTAAAACGACATTGCTATCCAAATTGCTGGATTTTTATGAGAAAAAAGGAGTGCGTCCTGCCATCATCATGAATGAAGTTGGCGATGTCAACCTGGATGGTCAGCTTGTGAATGAGGATGTTCCGTTGCGAGAAATGTTAAGTGGCTGTATCTGCTGCACAATAAGTGGTGATTTGGGAATGGAAATCCAAAAACTGGTGCATGAATCGTCTCCAGATCTAATCATCATTGAAGCTACTGGTGTGGCGAACCCGATCGATATCTTCGAGGCGGTAACAGAGGCAGCACTATTGATTCCAATTGATATCTGCGCGATGATTACAGTGCTAGACGCCGGACATTTCCAACATGGGTATCGGAAAGGGTCTGGAAAGACCTATCATCTCATGAGAGATCAAATCCGATGTGCATCCGTTTTACTGCATAACAAATCGGAGCTTATTAAGATTTCAGACTTGAACGAGCTGAGAAAGATTATTGAATCAATAAATCCTAATGCATTACGGTATGATACCGTTCATTGTCAAATCGATTATTCCGTGCCTGGATACAATCTTTCTAAAAGATACTCTTCCTATTTCTCTTGAGGAATCATATCAAGAGAATACACATCAGCAATCTGTATGTAACCATAGTCACCATGATCAGCATTCTCAAAATGCCGCTCATGTGCATCATCATTCTTATGATCACGTCATGGTTTATACGCATTACAGGCACCGGACAACGTATGATGTTTCAATTCGCATACAGGCAGTGAGAACTTATTCCGACCAATCCGCAAGGAAAGGTTCAAGACTTAGCTGTATTTATAGGAGAGCAGTTTCCTAAGAATGAGCTAAAAGGGCTGTTGGAACAGTGTGTAACATGCAGTGCCAAATAAATAACCAGGAATGGATATTATGACAGCGAATAAAAAAGACGTAATTGCTGAAATGGATGATACGGTGGCCGTTATGCAGAAAGGAGAAGTTGTTGAATTTGCACCTTGCAAACAGCTGTTTGATTCGCCAAAGCATGAATACACCCGTCGTTTATTCCATGTCAGAATAGACTTTAACGCGTGCTCGCATGTTGCTGGATAAAGGCTTAAACGAAACCGGGAAGATATCTCATTCTTTGAAATCATTGCAAATAATGAACGTATAACGAGCTTCGAGATATTCTCTAAGGGCTCGTTTTTTAGTGTATTTCAAATGATATGACTCAGCTTACTTGTATTACTAATCCAGTAGGTTGTTAAAATTGTCCACGTAAGGGTACACATAAGGAGTCTCCGGAGCATCGATCCGCTGAATATATTTTCCATCCACTTTCACGACGTCAAGATTATTGTAGTTTGTTTTTCCGATCGTTCCCGTTATTTGAACCCATGTGTCTTTCTGCAAAGTGGCAGCATCATCATCTTCAACGATGATCCCGTAGGGAGTGGCGTCAGCAGAACAACATTGGACGGCCAGCCTGGAGAGGATAAACTGATTAGCGGCCATATCGGGTTCCCGATAGACAAACCCTGTAAGCTCAACCTTCTTTCCAGTCAGAGCGTCAGCGTATAGACTGAAAGTTGTCAGGTATTCCATAAAACCAGTGTCATTTACGGTGATATAAGGAAGCTCGTTGATTTTCTTGCCGAACTCCGCAAAGTCCTCTAAATGCTCATATTCGGGAAACGGTTCAGGTTCCATTGGAATTTCTTGTTCAGCATCGAACGAATCCTTTCCTTCGGGTTCATCTGACGGAACGTCTTTTTGCAACTCCGCATCCAGTCGAGCGGGGGTTAAATTCATCCCTTTTATCGAAGCGACATTACTGGCCATGATGGTATTGGGAAGGAGAAATCCCAGCAGTAACGGAAAGATGAACAATGAATAAATCCCGACATTCCATTTAAGGGATTTCGGCGGATTGCATTGGCACTCACACATGACGCTGCGTTTTCGGACAGTTTGCATGCCCAGGTATGCTTGACTGACACTGAGAAGAAAAAGCCCGACTGCAGCTAACTGGATAAAGATTTTCATTCTGGGTGCAATATAATACATTAACGTCCCCGTCTTGACGAGATAGACAATATAACATAAAAAGATGAGCAGGATGATCGCCCGTATCCAATAATGGACGGCTTCATTACGCTGGTGTTTCACTTGATATACTCCTCCTTCAGAACATCATTTGTCCAAGCGCAATCGAGAGAATCAAGACGGTAACGCTTGTAAGAACGATCAGAAATATGACAAAGCGTTTCTTGAAGACAGAGAGCAGCATCAATGTGCTCTTGAAATCCACCATAGGCCCGAATACAAGGAAGCTAATGATAGAGGATACGGAGAATGTCTGCAGGAATGATGAAGCTACAAAAGCATCCGAAGTAGAGCAAATCGACAATATAAAGGCAAATGCCATCATGAACAGATGGGAGCTTAACTCACCTTGTCCAAGTTGTATGAGAAGTTCTCTGGGGATAAATGACTGAATAGCTGCCGTTATAATGGAACCGATAATCAAATATTTCCCCATGTCAAAAAACTCGTGAGCGGCATGATCCATCATGGAGAGGAATTTGTTCTGGGAGTGTCCGTGTGAAGCGTCATTTGCATTGGAATGCCGGGCGGTTTGAGCGCTTTTCAATGGATTGCCCGATACAAATTTATAGACGACAAGCCCGATGATCAAACCAACGACCAAAGCCAGGCCCATTCGGGAATAAACGATCTCTGGCTGTAAACGAAAGGCTTGGTACGTTGAGGCATAAACAACAGGGTTAACGATCGGTCCAACCAGTATAAAAACAATCCCGATGTAAAGTGGCATCCCCATCACCATGAGTCTGCGAACAATAGGGATCATGCCGCATTCACAGACCGGGAAGATAATGCCTAGCGTACAGGCGAATATAATGCCTAGGACCGGATTTTTCGGGCAGAACCGAGCGATCCATTGTTCTGACAGGAACAGCTGCATGAGTGACGAGACAAATACACCGATCAGGATATATGGCAATGCCTCCAATACGATGCTGATTAGCATCGTTTTAAATGTCTGGATTTTGTCCATATCGGGGACTGGAAAACTTAAGTTTGAGATGACGTCTGGAAATAATGCAACATAGATGATACTTAGAATGATTACGACAAATGCCAGATTGAGTCCGGACTTTGAAAGCCACTTACGCAAAACAGTTCCTCCTATATATAGACAGCTGCTGGAGAAGTGTGAATAATGTACCGATTTTCAGATATGTATTTTACCTAATACGTAATAATTATCATTAAATCATGAAAGGCAGTCAATTGACAACATCTTTCGTTCCATTTGGGTTTCTCTCGATTTATGGTGGAATAGATAATTTTTGTGGTAAGCGCCGTTTTATGTTGTGTGAAATGAGTGCAAGTTTTTGATACGGCATGTCGTAATTTGCGCTTGTTAAATGAGATGGGGCATCGGAGCATCCTTATTTTCTAGATGGAGAGTTGAAAAATTAAGGTTGATGTTTTCCCATTACCATCGAGCCTGAAAGTTGACAGATATAAATGAATACTTTAATATTCATTCATGATGTATTTCGTAATTCTTACGAATAAAAATTTTCAAGGAGTCAAATGACTCGGAAAGAAGAGGACATCAGATGCAAAAAGGGATACATCCCAACTTTCAGAAAGTCATATTTCTGGACGCGAGCGTAGGCTATACATTTCTTAGCGCCTCCACAAAGACTTCTTCAGAAACCATGGAATGGGAAGACGGTCATACCTATCCTGTGATCCGCGTAGATTCGAGCTCCGCGTCTCACCCTTTCTTCACAGGCAAACAGAAAAATACTGAGATCGGCGGTCGCGTCGATAAGTTCAAGAAACGATTAGGTTATAAAAAGTAGTCGAAAAGGGCTGCCTATATGTGACAGCGTGAAGTGAATTATCACGCTGTCTTTTTTTTACTGAAAATGTACGAATAAAAGGGGATACACTGTTCATTTCCGCTCGTCACGGGAAAAAGGTAACACTTATCGATCGGATTGGGCATTAGACGGATAAGATAAGCAGAGATCCATGCACCGATCAATCTTGTTGTGTTGAAGACTTACATTTTCGCAGCCGGACGATAACAGGAGACCAGGGAATTCATTTTAGTTATTTTATTCCATTGACATTTCAAAGAAAGCTAAATTATAATCCTAATCGTAACAATTACGATAAATATGTATAGTTTCTGGTTGTACGGTTTGCGTAAAAGCTATAGATATTTATCAGTGTTCAATTTCGTAATAATTACATATAAAGGAGCTAAAATGACACACAGGCAGTACCTTAAGCTCTCCATTCCTCTCATTATAACCGGTCTGTCCGTCCCCATGCTGGGAGCGGTTGATACAGCCGTTGCAGGTCGTTTGGGGGATCCGTCCTATATTGGTGGAGTAGCTGTGGGAACATTAATATTTAACAACCTGTATTGGTTATTCGGTTTTTTAAGAGTAAGTACCACGGGGTTTACGGCTCAAGCGGCTGGAGCCAAGCACGACGAGCAGCTTGCATATGCCTTCATCAGACCTCTGCTGATCGCGATTTTGTTAGGCGTGGTGTTCATCACGGCACAAAAGCCCATTTTGCTGGCTGCCATGCACCTCATTGGGGGCAGCGATGCAGTGCTCCAGCAAGCTGGAATCTATTTTGACATACGAATTTGGGGAGCTCCCTTCGCGCTTCTGAATTATACCATTACGGGTTGGCTGATTGGGGTGTCGAAGGTTAAATTGACCTTGGTTTCTCAATTGTTCGCAAATGTGCTAAATATGCTCCTTGGAATATGGTTAGCCGTGCAGTTGGACTGGGGAGTTGCTGGTATTGCAGTTGCCACCTTGGTGTCTGAAATAATCAGCGTAGCAATTGGCTTCGTGATCATTCGATACAGCAAGCAATTCGCACTAGTTCATCTCCAGATAAGAGAACTGTTTGATCTTTGCCATATTAAAAAAATGGTGATTGTGAATCGCGACCTTTTCCTACGTACGATTTGCTTATTGGTGATGACCAGCTTGTTTATGGTTCAAGCGGCTCGAATGGATGAAACAGTATTGGCAGCCAACGCCATATTGCTGCAGCTCCATTATTTGCTAGCCTATGTGTTCAGTGGCTTGGCTAATGCCTCCAGCATTGTTGCTGGACAGGCTGCAGGTGAAGGAAATATCAATGGTTATCGGACTGCGTTGAAATTATCAGCAGTCTGGGGAGCGCTCTTTGCCGTGTTGATGGGGCTTGTGCTCATCGTTGATCCGTTAGACTTTGTGTCATGGTTTACGGGCGACCTACAGGTACAGTTGGCCGTGCGGGAACATATGTTTTGGATCGCGCTATACAGTATAGCCGGTGTATGGGGGTTGCAACTGGAAGGCATATTTTCAGGGGTAACACAGGCTTGGGCCATTCGCAACGGCATCTTTATATCGCTGCTCATCTACATTCCCGTTAACTGGATAGCAGGGTTGTCGTGGGGTAGTCACGGCATATGGCTGTCTTTCGTTATCTTTCATTTGATGCGTACTGTTTGTACCTCCATGTACACCGGGAGAGTACAGCGGTCGATATACTCATCTTAATTACATCTACTACAATTATATTCAGGAGGATTCATGAAAAAGAAACTTTTACTTGCTATGTTTACGTTACTGATTGTATTAACAGGCTGCAGCCAGGCTAGCAAGAATAACCCTGCGGCAGTGGACAAGAACGAACTAGTGTTTGCCAGCACCAAAGATATTCGCGATATTAATCCGCATCTGACGGGTGGCGAACTCGCTGCACAAAATATGGTTTTTGAATCTCTGGTCATGAATACACCGGAGGGCGTTAAACCCAAGCTTGCTGAGAAATGGGAGATCTCGGAGGATGGTTTGACCTATACGTTCCATTTAAGAAAAAACATCAAATTCAGCGATGGTGAACCGTTCAATGCGGAGGCCGTCAAGAAAAATATTGATGTCGTCGTAGCCAACTATGAGAAGAATGCCTGGCTGAATCTGGTGCAGGTTATTGATTCAACTAAAGTTGTCGATGAATATACGTTTTCCTTGACACTAAAAACACCATATTATCCGACGTTGGAGGAGTTGGGGCTTACGCGTCCTTTCCGAATGATCTCCCCTAAATGTTTCATCGACGGAACAACAGCGAATGGCGTCAATGGTTATGCAGGCACGGGACCCTATATATTGGCCGAGCATAAAGACAATCAATACGCGTTGTTTAGTGTCAATGAGAACTATTGGGGAGATAAACCGAAGATTCAGCATGTTCGTTGGAAGGTCATGCCGGATCACCAGACGATTCTACTTGCTCTGCAGAACGGCGAGATTGATCTCATATTTGGCGCGGACGGCGACATGCTAGATGCTAATGCCTTCTCCTCCCTGCAAGACGAGGGCAAGTATGTAACGAAGATCAGTCCGCCATCCGGTTCGCGCTCGATATTGCTGAACAGCAAGCGAGAAGCAACTTCTGACAAACTGGTTCGCGAGGCATTGCAATATGCCATTAACAAACAAACGATCGCGACCGGCATTCTCAACGACACGGAGCAAATTGCGGATGTCCTGATGTCTAAATCCACTCCGTACGCCAACATTGAGCTTAAGGTTCGTTCCTATGACACCCAGAAGGCCGAAGCTTTGCTGGATCAAGCAGGGTGGGCAAAATCAGACGATGGCTACCGTTATAAGGATGGGAAAAGGCTTAACCTGATGCTGTCCTATAATTCTGATAATGCGCAGGAGAAAACGATTGGGGAATCGATGCAAAATGATCTCAAAGCGATTGGCGTTGAGCTTGAACTGTTGGGTGAAGAAAAGCAAGCCTATTTCGACCGTCAAAAATCCGGTGAATTCGATTTGCAATACTCTTTATCCTGGGGCTTGCCTTATGATCCACAAACCTATGTGTCAACCTGGCGTGTGCCTTCGCATGGTGATTATCAGGCTCAGGCAGGTCTGGAAAAGAAGAAATGGCTGGACCAAACGATCAGCGATGTTCTCGTTGAGCAGGACGAAACTGCGCGGGCGGAGAAATATGAGCAAATATTCAGCTATGTGAATGAAGAGGCTGTGTATCTGCCGTTGACTTATTCCGTTGTCAAAGCGATTCATGCCGAACAGCTTAAGGGCGTTTCCTTCAATGTATCGCAATATGAAATCCCGTTTGAGCTCATGTATTTTGAGTAAGCAGAGAGTGAGTCCTTTATGAAACAGTATGTAATAAAACGCATAGCAGGTACCGTTCCGCTCCTGCTGCTGGTTACCTTCTTGGCGTTCATTCTAATTAATTTAAGAACTAGTGATCCGGCAGAGATTGCTCTGCGTGTAAATCAGATTACCCCGACCGAGGAACTGGTCCAGAGCATGCGCGAAGAGCTCGGACTTGACGATCCTTTTCTTATCCGATATAAAAACTGGATTATGGACAGCTTTCAAGGGAATTTGGGTACCAGCTACGTCAATAAAAAGCCTGTATTGGAAGAAATGCGTCAAGCGATTCCTCCAACGCTTGAATTAGCGGGGGCTACACTTATAATTATTGTCCTTTTCAGCGTTTCCATCGGGATAATCTGCAGCATCTTCGAGAATAGATGGCAGGATCGTTTTTTGCGGGGCTTCATCTTTTTGCTGTCAGCGATGCCAAGCTTCTGGATCGGCTTGCTGCTCATGTGGTATTTTTCGGTTTATCTGGGGTGGCTTCCGACAAGCGGGAAGAATGGTCCTTCATCCATTATCTTGCCGGCCGTCACCTTGTCACTAACCTTTTTATCCACCTATGTCAGACTGATACGCAATAATATGATTCAAAATACGCAAGAAAATTTCATTCTTTATGCCAAGCTGCGCGGACTCAAACAGAGCACTGTGATGTGGAAAGTGTTTTCCAATTCGATTCAATCGGCTCTTACCGCGTTCGGCATGTCTATTCCGCGTCTGATTGCTGGGACTGTTGTTGTTGAAAATATATTTGCCTGGCCCGGCATAGGTCGTTTATGCGTCAAGGCTATTTTTAACTCGGATTATCCTGTGATCCAGGCTTATATTCTGATGATGGCCGTTTTATTTATCGTTTGCAATTTATTGGTAGATATTGTGGTCGTGATGATAGATCCACGTTTGCGGAGGGAAGCCAAATGAGTTTTTTCAAGCGTCTTCAACAGGATAAGCTGGGTATCACTTGCTTGATGTTTTTGGGCGTGGTCTCCCTTGCAGGGATCTTCGCCCCTCTAATTGCTCCGCATGATCCGACCTTACTTCAGGTGGATATGAAGCTTGCCATGCCAAGCGCAGAGTACCCGCTCGGGACTGATCATCTGGGAAGATGCTTATATTCACGGATTTTATTCGGCATACGCACCACGTTCTTTTATGCTCTACTCGCTATGAGTGTGACGATTTTTTCCGGGGTCGCATTTGGAATTCTAGCCGGCTATTCGAACGGAAGAGTCCGGGAAGTCATTTTGCGTTTCTGCGACGCTATGCTGTCTTTCCCGTCAGAGGTGATGATTCTAGCTATTATCGGCATATTGGGACCCGGGATTATGAATATCGTGATTGCGAATATTTTGTCCAAGTGGGCCTGGTATACACGGATGATCTATAGCAGCGTTCAGCAGTATCGATCAAAAAACTATGTAAAGTTCGCTCAAGTCCATCAGGCTTCTCCAATCTATATTATGAGAAAGCATATTGTTCCCGGGATCTCCGGTGAAGTAACCACACATTCGACCCTAGAGATGGGCTGGGTGATTCTAAGTATTTCGTCCCTTTCCTTCCTTGGATTGGGCGTGCAACCTCCTGCTCCTGAATGGGGAATGATGCTGAATGAAGCGAAGAATGTGTTGTTCACCCATCCCTGGCAAATGATACCTGCCGGTATTACCATTCTGCTTGTCATCGTCGCGCTAAATTTTCTCGGTGACAGTCTGCAGCAGGCCATGAACTCGAAATCTTACATGGCAAGCCCGAAGCAACAACGCAAGCTATTCCGCTTGGGTGAGGGGAGGAAGATGGTAAGTGACCATACTGACCGTTAAGCATCTTAATATTGTTGATCTCAAGACCCAAAGAAGAATTGTAAAAGATGCTTCCTTCTCGGTGCAAAAAAATTCTTGCCTTGGTATTGTTGGGGAGAGCGGTAGTGGAAAGACGATGACTGTTCGGGAAATTTTGGGTGTGAATCCCCGCTGGATTCAATCTGAAGGAGAGATTATTTTCGAGGGCCGAAATATTTTGAAGGACAACGAAAAACAGCGGAGGTCCATTCGGGGTCTAAAAATCAGTATGATTCTTCAGGATGCAATGACGGCTTTCAATCCCATTGAGAAAATGGGCTTCCAGATGAAACAAACTTTTATGCAGGTATTGGGGGTATCCAGAAGAGAAGCTGAGCGATTGAGTTTGGAAAGTTTGAAAAAATTGAATTTCCCGGATTCGCTTGCCGTTTATAAGAGTTATCCTCATGAGCTGTCCGGTGGGATGCTTCAACGCTGTATGATTGCGATTGCTCTTGTTCTGAAGCCGGACATTATTATTGCGGATGAGCCTACAACAGCTCTAGACTCCATTAATCAATTGGAAGTCGTCAATCAATTTCAGTCCTTAAAGGAAATGACGGGTACCACACTGATCCTCATCTCCCATGACCTGGGAGTGGTGCAGCGGTTGGCCGACAGCGTTATCGTCATGAAAGATGGAGAAGTGTTGGAACAGGGCTCGGTCACTGATGTTTTTAATGAGCCTAAACATGCCTACACCCAATATTTAGTTAGCACGCGCCTGCAGCTTTCAGATAGCTTTATGAACACTTTGCATAGCGGGGGGAACAAAGAGAATGATTACGGTGGAGAATCTCCAGAAAAGCTATAAGGCTGACCGTGGGCTGCGGAATCACACCCAAAAGCATGTACTGACCGGCGTCAGCTTTCATCTGAACGATGGAGACTGTCTGGGCATTGTAGGGGAGAGCGGCAGCGGCAAAAGCACGTTATCCCGGATTCTGCTTGGATTAGAAACCAGTGACGGCGGGACCATTCGGATAGATGGTGTGCCTCATAAAAAGTGGATTAAGCAAAACAAAGGAAAATTCAGTGTCGTGTTCCAGGATTATCGAACCTCCGTCAACCCGAACTGGACCCTGCGGCGAATTATCGAGGAACCGCTTTGTATGCTACGAAGCGGCAAAAACGCTCATGCCGAACATGAAACGATCATTGCAGAGCTGATGGAGCGGGTAGAGCTGCCCCTTGACTATCTAAAGAAGTATCCGCATGAGCTAAGCGGTGGACAGCTGCAACGCGTATGCATTGCGCGTGCCTTGACCACGCGGCCGCGCTATCTTGTTTTGGATGAAGCCATTAGCTCGCTCGACGTTTCTGTGCAATCTCAAATTCTATCCCTTTTAAAGGAGCTCCAGAGGGAGTTTCAATTAACATATTTATTCATAGCGCATGATCTGCAAGCCGTAGCCTATATATGTAATCGCCTAGCCTTTCTGAGGGATGGGGTGATTATTGAGGAGCTTGATTGCAACCATTTTATGTGTGCACAGAGCGAATATGTGAAGTTACTGGTGAACTCGATCCTTCCCTTTCAATCGAGATTCAACCGGACGAGTAGCCACAATGTTAATTCATGATGAAAAGTTTCGATTTCCTATATCTGGGCTGGGATTGACCTTAAGCGTCTAAAGAAATAAGTAGAAGTAACCATGTACCCGATGCTTTCATTGCAGCACACTTGACTCACAAAATATTGAGATAGGTTATTCTTCTGACGTTACATCCAGCATTAGAAGGACTGCGTGGATTTCAAAAAAAGGAAGCTCCTTTTGGGTAGCTTCCTTTTGTTTATTTTGTGTATATGTTCAGATGCTTGCACGGTCTCCAGGACAAAGCTTTATTCATAGTGTTCTCGGTATGAAGATCGCTCAAGGAACACATTAGAGAATGCTTTTGTGTCAATTATGTTTCATGATTTATTGTCGAGGGATAAGAAGAACGTCCCACTGAAAGTTGCTATTTTAGAGGCTTTTTATTTTATCGGTACAAGTTCTTGTCCCGAGCCAATGAAAAGAACTTGTACCGATTGCCGTAGAGGACAAAAACATGTTCCGATTACCTTAGATGAGTATCTAACTATTACCGTTAAGTGCATTATGAACGGTAAATATTTGCCTTGATGCAAAAAGCATGGAGCAGTCCTTATATTGGTTATCAGACGGTACCAGCATGCAATGTACAAGGGTTATCCGTTAATTCTAGTTTCGCAGTTACACATCTTTCACTTCCATTAGATATAGATGAGTTATAAATTAATAGAAATACCCAAAATTGGGTATTTCTATTAATTTATATTCTATCCATAATAATAATAATTAAGTGAGCACTCATAACTATAAGACTCAATAAAATGCTCGATTGAATCACTAAGAAATAAAACTGACTCTAAGGTGGCGACATAAAACTGAGGGGAGGTGATAAAAATCAGAATTTACTTACGGATGCTTTATGACCATGTGTAGCGAGTAATTGGCATCTTTATTTACTAACGAGGAGGTTTGTTAAGAACATGATTGAGCACAAAAATGATACAAAACTTTCCGAAAGTGAAACTGCAGGTCTATTCTTGTTGGAGAGGTCATTGGATTATGTCTACTCGGCCGCGCTTCGGGCTGTAGCTCTCCTTGGCGTTGCGGATCATCTGGTGGACGGGCCGAAGACAGCTGCCGAGCTCGCCCAGCTTACGGAGGCAGATGAGTCGAGTCTTTACCGGGTACTGCGGTTACTCGCTACCAAAGAGGTGTTTCGTCAGAACGAGAGCGGACAGTTCGAGTTGACCGACACAGCCCAACACTTGAGAACGGACGCTCCGTCGTCGCTGCGGTCAGGTGTACTGTGGGTCACCGATGAAGTTATGTGGGGCTCTATCGGCGAGATTGTTCGGAACGTCCGTGGAGATACTTTCAAGAAGATTCATGGTAAGAACTTCTTTGAATACTGGAAAGAGAGGGGGGTGTCGTCTGACGGTTACGATTTCCACTTCGCATATGATTCATTCTCGAATAAAGAGAACGAGTTCCTTGTACGAAATTATGATTTTCCGAATGGCGCAACCGTCGTCGATGTCGGAGGTAATTTAGGCGCCTTGCTGCTGGGGATCTTGCGGAGAAATCCTACGTTGTACGGAATCTTGTTCGATCAGCCGCACGTCGTGAACAGGAACCGGCTCGGGGAGTTGGGCGACGACAAACGTTGGGAAATCGCTCCAGGGGACTTCTTCAAGTCGGTTCCGAATAACGGGGACTTCTACATGCTAAAGTACGTCATACATGACTGGAACGACGAGGATTGCATCCGGATCTTGCGTAACTGCCGAGAGGCGATGGCTCCTGGCGGCCGGGTACTCGTGATGGATCCCGTCATCCCGCCGGGGAATACGCCGCATATAGGTAAATTATTAGACCAACTCCTCATAGGGGTTTGCGAGGGAGGTCGTGAACGAACGGAAGAGGAGTTCCACCGATTGTTCGCCAGGGCCGGCTTACGGCTGAATCGCATCATCGATACCGGCTGCCACATTTCGATCATCGAAGCAGTAGCCGACTGAGGCTCGGGACAGGCTCACTTTAAGGTAGCTCGGATCGGTCATGAAGGTGTGTTTACTTAAATTAGTAGCACACCTTTCCGAGCTGGCTCTGGTAAAACCTTTAGAAGCGTTGCTTAGGACATAGTCTCTTATAATAGATACCCATTTTTGGGTATTTTTTTTGACTGGAATATTGCTTATACTGACTCCAAAGTTGATGTTATTTAATCATTTGACAAAATCATACTTCGTACGATAATAGCAAACCCACCGAAAGGTGGCGACGCAAAGCTAAAGGGGCTAAAGCGGATATCATCATGATCGCGATGCCAGCCAGTTGCCGAATACGACGGAAACCTCCGTCTATTTCAAACACGTTTGACGGGGATTTTTGTGTTTCTACTTTAATCTCGTAAAGGGGGTATGCCGCGCCATATATTATAGTTTACGTTTTAAAAACTAATAGCAACGGAACTGGAACAGGATCGCAGCAGCTAAATGCTCAATAAAACACTTTCCCAAATAGCCATAGCCGGAAAATTGGTATCAGGATAGTTTGGCTCCGTTCGGTACGACATCATCTTTAAAAGATTAGTAGGTGAAATCTACCTTGAGGGGTGATCTCCAATTCGCGTCGCTCTCGTAGGAGGAGGACCGGCAGCAGTATGCATGTTGGAAAGTCTTATTCGTGTCCGTGACCTCCTGAATCCTTATGCATATTTGGACGTAACTGTGTTTGACCCATCGCCAAACCCATGGTGCGGCCCTAATTATGCGCCCGATATGCCCGAGGCCTTAACAAATGTATACACTTCTGACATGTCAGTACGATATTGGGACACGGAGCACGTTGCCGACTGGTTAAAAGCTAACGGCTATGCACACTTTGCAGGCACCATGTTTGCGCCGCGTGCAATAATCGGCAAGTATTTTCAGGATTCAGCGAAAAAATCGATAGCATGCATGAATACTTTCGAATATATACGCGAACAGGCTACTAAAGTGACACTAAGCGACTGTGTTGCCGTAGAAACACCGACACGAAACTACAAGTTTGACTATGTAGTCTTATGCATGGGCGGTGCAACCAGCTCAGATCCCTACGGACTTCAAGGACAAGATAAATTTTTTAGTACACCTTATCCTTTAAAAGAAACCTTGAGTAGCATAGGCGCCGATGAACGCGTAGGAATTATAGGTTCTGGGCTGTCCGCAGTAGATCTTACGCTTGGATTAATGGCAAAGAATCATCGTGGACCTATTACACTCATGTCGCGACGAGGACTTCTTCCTTCGGTACGTCGTCCACCAGTCAAGTACAGTTTGCAGTATTTTACGGTAAAAGGCGTTGAGGATATTGTTGCTGCAAAAGGAAGCTTATCTATCAGGGATCTTATCAAACTAACATACAGGGAGCTTGATCACGCTGGAGCATCAAAACAGGAGATAATCGATGAAGTACTTTCAGAACGCTACGGAATCGATCGATTACGGCTTCAAATGGCACGTTTGGATGACGGCGGGATTGCAAGTCAGCTTTGCATCAAAATACTAGCAACTGCTTGTGAGGACGCGTGGTACTTTCTAAGTTGCGCCGAGAAGAAATTTTTATACAGCAATTTTCGGCACATTGTTTACAGTCTATGTTGTCCCATGCCGAAACATCGTGCAGCTCAAATACTTAGACTTGCCGATTCAGGCCAGCTAAGCATTCTACGGGGACTACGGTCAGTTTCAAAGGATGAACAAGGTCACTTTGTAGCTTTTGCAGAAGGTAACTCAACCATTCGCTTTGATAGAGTATTCTCAGCTATTTCCGGTGAAAGTCGACCCTCTCCGCTGGCTTTGCCACTCATAGAGGGATTGCTGAAAACTGGACAAGCGAGTCCCCATCCCCTTGGCGGTCTCAATGTTGAGCGCACAACCAGTAGACTAATAGATGCCCTCAACCGACCACAGACACAAATATACGCACTTGGTAACACCGTTAGCGGAGCGTTATATATCTTTAACGGGATATTCTTGCTTGCGCGGCGTTCAGCCCATGTTGCCCAATCGATTGTCGAACACCAAAAAGCGACAAAAACAGCACGACACAGCCCCAGGTCGATATACGCATAGCCAAGTCCAGTATCCAGGTCAATGTTGACTATACTTACATCGTGCAATCCATGTGGAAGCAGGTCACGAATTAATCGTGTCACGACAATCTACCGTCTCTCAATAAAAACTTAACTTATAGGAGGTCTTCATAATGCTAGAAACCGAAAAAGACGTTGCAGTTTCTGAAAGTGAAGCGGCGGCACTGTTCTTAATGGAACGGACGGTGGAGTACGCCTACTCAGCAGCACTTCGCGCCGTTGCTCTCTTCGGAGTTGCCGATCATCTGGTTGACGGGCCGAAGTCGGTTGCCGAGCTGGCCGAGGCCACCAAAAGCGACGAGTTGAGGCTCTATCGGATACTGCGGTTGCTTGCTAGTCGGGGGGTGTTCCGTGAGAATGAGAGCGGACAGTACGAATTAACCGCCGCGGCAGAGTTCTTGCGAACGGATGTGCCTCTATCGCTGCGGGCAGGGGTGCTGATGCTCACCGATGAGACATTCTGGCGTCCGAGTGGTGAGATTGACTGGGGTGTCCGTGGTACCCCTCCCTTCAAGCGGATTTATGGAATGTCATTCTTCGACTACTGGGCTCAAAAGGGGGCGTCGGCTGACGATTTCCACGTCGGAATGGCGTCGATGTCGGAGATCGAGAACGAGTTCCTTGCGCGCAGCTATGATTTTCCGGAGGGTGCAACAGTTATTGACGTCGCCGGCGGTTTCGGCCGTTTACTGCTACGGATATTACAAAGAAACCCTACATTGCACGGTATCTTATTTGATAGGCCGCACGTATTGCCTAGGAATCAGCTAGGGGAGCTAGGTGACGACAAACGTTGGGAACTCGTATCAGGAGACTTCTTCGAGTCGGTCCCCCGCGGAGACATCTACGTACTCAAGTACATCTTGCATGACTGGCCCGACGAGCAAGCCACTCGTATCTTACGCAGCTGTCGAGAGGCGATGGCTCCTGGCGGTCGGGTGCTCGTGATGGACCCAGTCATCCCATCGGGGAATACGCCACATACAGGTAAGTACCTGGATCTCCTTTGTATGGCGATCTACGAGGGGGGACGTGAGCGCAGGGAAGAAGAGTTTCGTCGATTGTTAGACGGAGCTGACTTACGGCTGAACCGCGTCATCGATACCGGGTGTTATATTTCGATCGTCGAAGCTGTAGCAAACTGAATTGAAATTCAATGGACTTGCCTAATTGATCAACCTTTGAGAATACGGCCGTGATAAGCGATAACCGCTATCTAATACAGGTATAAGAACGAGGAGGTATTTTATGAATATTTTTGATATCCAAAAAGAGGTAAAGGGATCTGATAGGGAGGCAGCAGGCCTTTCTTTGCTGGAACAGACTCTGGATTTTATCTATCCAGCCACGCTTCGGGCTGCGGCTCTTCTTGGGGTCGCTGACCATCTTGTTGATGGGCCCAAGACGATCGCCGAGTTGGCCCAGGCTACCGAGACTGA